>JBEKRY010000051.1:0-22889 GCA_049517555.1 Candidatus Sulfotelmatobacter sp.
GGCGGACAGAGCCTGCCCTGAGCTTGCCGAAGGGAGTGTCCGCCCCACATTCGCACTGTCCAGGACATCGAGATATTTCAGGGCGCTGCCGGTGTTGAACAGGACTACTGTGTCATCCTTCGTGAAGAATCCGTTTGACAAGAGTTTGCGGTAGGCTACGAGGCTGGCTGCGCCTTCGGGGGCGGCGAAGATGCCTTCGGTTTTTGCCCAGTGTCTGGTGGCTTCCAGGATTTCTTCGTCGGTGGCGCTGATGGCGGCGCCGTGACTTTTCTTGAGTATGTCGAGGATTAGATAATCGCCGTACGGCTTGGGGACGCGCAGGCCTGCGGCCAAGGTCGCGGCGTTCGGCCACATTTCTGCTGTCGGCTTCCCTTCTTCCCAGGCTTTCACAATGGGCGCGCAGCCGGAGGATTGCACCGTGATCATCTTCGGGCGCTCGGAGCCGATCCAGCCCAGGGCTTCCATTTCTTCGAATGCTTTCCACATGCCTAACAGACCGACGCCGCCGCCCGTGGGATAAATAATTCCCTGGGGCAGTTTCCAGCCGAGTTGTTCGGCGACCTCGTAGCCCATGGTCTTTTTGCCCTCGACGCGGTAGGGCTCTTTGGTGGTGCTGACGTCGAACCATCCGTCTTTACTCCAAGACTCGGAAGCTTTCAGCTCCGCAACTTTGCGGGCGCAGTCACTGATGTTGCCGTCGACCAGTGTGACTTGCGCGCCGTAGTAATCGCATTCGATGCGGTTGGCCAGGGGGACATCCTTGGGCATGAAGATGTGGGCTTCGAGGCCGGCGGCGGCGGCATAGGCGGCGAGCGCGCTGGCGGCATTGCCCGCGGAAGGGATGGCCAACTTCTTCAGGCCAAACTTCTGGCTAAAGTGGCGAGCCATGGTTACGCAGGCGGAGAGGCCGCGAGCCTTGAACGAGCCGGTGGGGTTGAGGCCTTCGTCTTTGATGTAGACGTTGGCGAATTCGCGGCTGGGGAGCATGGGCGTGAAGCCTTCGCCGAGAGAGACGGGATCGGCGTCGGGGAGAACGGCATCATAGCGCCACATGGTGGGAGCGCGTCCGGCGAGGCGCGCCGACGAGAAGCTTCGCTTGATGGCGGGGAGATCGTAGCGCGCGTAGAGGATGCCGGCATCTTTCGGGCAGACGGATTGGGGGCGATCGGCGGGATAATGTTCGCCGCAGCGGGTGCATTCGAGGTGAGTCAGCATGCGAATGCTGAGTTTAGCATTCGGCGTCCGGCTCTCGCATTCTGGGTGCGCGTGGAACGTCTCAGGATTGGTTGATCGGGATATTCATCGGAACCCTCATGTGGCTTATGGGCGCGAGGAACGCCTGCGGTGCATTCAGACCGGGACCCCCGTCCACGGTATCAACGGCGTCGGCCGGCGTAAGGTCCCTCGCCCGGCTGTCGCCGCGCTCAGGATGACATCTTGCTGGGTAATCATTTTGAAATCGAGATCCAGATTTTCGGCGTCCTCGGAGGGGACGGTCTTTTTAGGTTAGTATGAATGTCCAACTGAGTGTAAGGGAGAACGGGCATGGGCAAATTTCTGGTTGGATTGATCGTGGGATTGATCGCGGTTCCGCTATGTGTTTATTGTTATTTTTCTTCAGGGTCTGCTCCGGTGGCGACGGCAGCGCCGCCCATGCCGTTTGAGGCGACGCTGGCACGCATGGCGCTGCATGCGCGAATGGATAAGGAGATGCCGAAGTCCGTCCCCGTGGCCGCTGACGAGGCTGCTTACGTGGCCGGAGCGAAGATCTACAAGGAACATTGCGCGGTGTGTCACGGGTTGCCGGGCGGGACGCAGAGCGCGATTGCCAAGGGTATGTATCCTGACCCGCCCAAGCTGATGGAAGGAATGGGAGTGACGGACGATCCTCCGCAGGAAACTTATTGGAAAGTTTCGGGCGGGATTCGGATGACAGGCATGCCGGGATTTAATAAGACGCTCTCGACCACGGAAATGTGGCAAGTGAGTCTGCTGCTGGCCAACGCGGATAAGCTGCCGCAGGCGGCGAAGGACGTGCTGGCGCCCGCGCCGCCGGCGGTGCAAACCATGGCGCCGATGGCTGCGCCGGTCGGGAAATAGTTCTGGGGGAATTTTGTTCGGGGTGCGGCACACGCTTTTCGCCGCACCCCGGCCGAATCCTTTGCGACGGACCTCCTGCAACGGACCTTCTGCAACGAACCTTCTGCAACGGACGGCCTGCAACGAACCTTCTGCAACGAACGGCCAAGATATCGTAAGCTATGGATTGCAGGGTTGCGATGAGGAGGAACGGTGCGCTGCGCCCGCTGCGGCAATGAGAATTCGGAGAAGAACCGTTTTTGCGGCATGTGCGGCGGAAGCCTATTGACCGCAACAGCTCCTGTCGGTTCCGGACCTGCAGCGGGAAGTGCTGCCCGGTCGACAACGAATCCTGCGCCTGCGGCTTCAACTCCTGTGGCGCCAAGTCCGGCGCCGCTAAGACCTGCGCCGGCTGCTCGATCTTCGAATCCGGCATCGGACGAGGCGCCAGTCATCAGTGGGCCGTCGTTTCTGGGACTGAACGGACCGGCGCTGAGCGAATCGGGGCTCAACGAATCTGCGGCGGCGCCCCGGCGGGGCAATCTGAGCATCGATCCGAATTCCGCTCCCGGTGCGGGCAGTCTCGATTACCTGCTGCACGATAATGACGAAGAAGAAACGAAGGGCGGCGGCGCGGGAAAATATGTGTTCATTCTGCTGGCTCTGGCGTTGGCGGTGGGGCTGGGGTATTTGCGCTGGAAGAATCACGGTTTCGCAGGGTTCGGTTTGGAGACCCGTAAACCGGTGACTGAGGGTTCCGACGCGCCAGACGCGAGTCCGTCCGCTATGCAGCCTGCTAACAATGGTGGCGGGACGGCGGCGTCATCATCATCCGCACCGGCGATGACAGCACCTGTGCCGGCCCCGCCTGCGACGAGCCAAGCTGGCGGCGCTGCGGCCGGCGCCAGTTCGACTGCGGGTTCGACAACCGGCGCGCCGCCTAGTTTGCCGCCCGCTGCGCCAGTCGCTGCTCCTCCGGGCGGCACAGCGAATGCCCCAACTTCCGGTGCACCAGCTTCCGCTACACCAACTTCCTCTACACCAGCTTCTGATGCACCGGCGGGGACTACTGCTGCGCAGCCCGCGCCTGCGGCGAAAAGGCCGGGACCTGTCCCCACTGATAGTTCTCCGGCGGCAAACCCAACCTCCAATCGGGCGGGGGATGCGACGCCCTCCAAACCGAGTGCGGCCCTCAAGCCGGCCCGGGCTTTCGATTCGGTGAGTGAAGCGCAGAAATATATTTACGGACGAGGCGTGGGTCAGGATTGTGAGCGCGGTATGCGGCTCTTGAAACCCGCCGCGGACCAGGCGAATCCAAGGGCGATGATCGAGATGGGCGCGCTCTATTCGGCGGGGTTGTGTACGCCGCGCGATCTCCCCACGGCGTATCGCTGGTTCGCGTTGGCGCTGCGAAAAGATCCCGACAATCAGTCGGTGCAGACGGACCTGCAGAAGCTGTGGGGCGAAATGACGCAACCCGAGCGGCAGTTGGCCATCAAGTTGAGCCAGTAGGCCTGTTTATTTAGGTAGCCCAGTTTAAGTACCCGATTTAAGTAATTCAGTTCGGGTTACTTTTGGGTTAACCTCAGGGCGGACCAATCGATCCGCTGAGCCAATCCGGCAAGGCCGCAGTGTACGTATTTCTAACAAGGAAGAGATATAGAGCGCTTGCCAAATCCTGAAAGACATCCTGACGGACACGGGATATCGCCGGATCTGGCCACGGTGACGGCCATGAAGTCGGGCGACCAGAGCGCCTTAGCGGAGCTTTATGACCGCTATTCGGGGGTGGTGTATGCGGTTGCGTTGCGGGTGCTGGGCGATACGGGGGCGGCGGAAGATGTGCTGCAGGAAGTGTTTTTGCAGTTGTGGCGGAATCCGGGGGCGTTCGATGCGGCGCGCGGAAGTCTGGCGGCGTGGCTGGCGGTGATCACGCGGAATCGCGCGATTGATGCGCTGCGGCGGCGGCGGCCGGAAACGGATATTGAGGATGTGATCCTGTCGGTAGCCCCGGACCTTGCAGGTGAGGCGGACCGGTCGCGGGCGGCGCAGAAAATTCGCAGTGAGCTGAGCGCGATGCCGACCGTGCAGCGCAGTGCGCTGGAGATGGCTTATTTCGAGGGTATGAGCCATTCTGAAATTGCGAACAAGACGGGCGAGCCGCTGGGAACGATCAAGACTCGAATTCGCAGTGGGTTGATCGCGTTGCGGAAGGCGTTTCAAAGTTAATTTTCTTAGAGATGAGTGAACACGAACAATTCGCCGACGATCTCGCGCTGCACGCGCTGAATGCGCTGGAGGGTGAAGATCGCGTAAAGCTCGAACAGCATCTGGCGAGCTGCGGGGCTTGCCGGCTTGAGCTTGAGCAGTTGCGTGGCGACGGATCACTGCTGGCGCTGTCGACGCTGGGGCCAAAGCCTCCGCTGCGGGCACGGCAGCGGTTACTGGATGCGGTGGCGAAGGAAGCGGCAGGTTCGGCGTCCCGCGCCCAGAGCGCGCGCACTCCGGTGCAACCGCGGCGGTCATGGTGGGGGTTGCTGGGATGGGCTGCGACTGCTGCGGTCATCGTGTTCGCGGCGTCGTTGTGGAAAGAGAATTCTGGATTGAAGCGAGATGTGTCCACCTGGCGTGCTGTTGTGGGCCAGCAAACGTTAGAGCTTGAAAGAGTCCAGAAGGTAGCGCGGACAATCACGGATCCCGAGGGACAGCGGTTCACCCTCGTCGCGATGAAGACTCCGGCGCAACCGCAGGGTAAGGCGTTCTATCTGCGCAGTCGCAGCAGTCTGGTTTTCGTGGCCAATAATATGCCTCCGCTGCCGCCGCAGAAGGCGTATGAGTTGTGGCTGATTCCAATGCAGGGCGCGCCCATGCCCGCAGGCACGTTCAAGCCGGATGCGCGTGGCAGCGCGACCGTCGTAAATCCTCCGCTGCCGGGGGGGATGGAGGCTAAGGCGTTCGCCATCACGGTGGAGAACGAGGCTGGAGCGGCTACGCCGACTATGCCGATTGTGATGATGGGGACCGGCGAGTAGATGGAGGGCCGGGTGCCCCATCCTTCTTTCGCGTTCTTTGCGAAAGAGAGCCTGCCCTGAGCGGAGTCGAAGGGGTGGGGATTTTGATTTCTCCAAAAGTTCTTCCTGCAACGAATTCCAGCGAAACACCGGCCGGTCGAGGTCTTCGGTTCCCACCCTTCGCAAAAAACGCGAAGGATGGGGCACCCACTTTCTTGGTGACTCCCGCGAGAACAATCCCCTAGACTTCGTCCTCCTCTTGCAGTTTCGCGATTACGCCGAAATCTTCGAGTGTCGTGGTATCGCCTTTTACGCTGCCGTTGGTGGCTAGTTCGCGCAGCAGGCGGCGCATGATTTTGCCGCTGCGCGTTTTGGGGAGGGAGTCGGTGAAGCGGATATCGTCGGGCTTCGCCAGGGCGCCGATTTCTTTTGCTACCCACTTGCGTAGTTCTTCTTTTAATTCGGGCGTGGGCTTTCTTCCCTGCTCCAGCGTAACGAACGCCGAAATCGCCTGGCCTTTCAGATCGTCGGGACGGCCGACCACCGCGGCTTCCGCGACGGCTTCGTGCGCGACCAGGGCGCTTTCCACTTCCATGGTGCTGAGGCGATGGCCGCTGACGTTGAGCACGTCGTCGACCCGGCCCATGATCCAGAAGTAGCCGTCTTTGTCTTTGCGGGCGCCGTCGCCGGTGAAATACATGCCGGGAATTTGTGACCAGTAATTTTTCACATAGCGGTCGGGGTCGCCGTAGACGGTGCGCAGCATGCCCGGCCACGGGCGCTTGATGACGAGGTAACCGCCCGAGCCTTCTGGAACCGGCTTGCCTTCCATGGTTACGATCTCGGGCACCACGCCGGGGAATGGCTTCGTCGCCGAACCGGGTTTGGTCGCGATTGCGCCGGGGATTGGCGTGAGCATGATGTGTCCGGTTTCAGTTTGCCACCAGGTATCGACGATGGGGCAGCGGTTGCCGCCGATGAGTTCGCGGTACCACATCCAGGCTTCGGGATTGATGGGCTCGCCGACGGTGCCGAGCAGGCGCAGGCTCGACAAGTCGTGTTTCTTTGGCCACTCGTTGCCCCACTTGTGGAAGGTGCGGATGGCGGTGGGCGCGGTATAGAAAATGTTCACTTTATGGCGAGCGATGATCGACCAGAAGCGGTCGGGCTCGGGAAAATTGGGTGCGCCTTCATACATCAGGGTGGTGGCGCCGTTCTGCAGCGGGCCGTAGACGATGTAGCTGTGGCCCGTGACCCATCCGATGTCGGCGGTGCACCAGTAGGTATCTTCGTCTTTCAAATCGAAGACCCATTTTGTGGTGAGGTAGGTGCCGACGGAATAACCGCCGGTGGTGTGGACTACGCCTTTCGGTTTGCCGGTGGTTCCTGAGGTGTAGAGGATGTAGAGCGGGTGCTCGGCGTCGAGCGGCTCGGCGGGACAGACGTCGGAAGCTTTCGCCATCAGCTCGTGCCACCAGTGATCGCGGCCGGGCTGTAGGTTCACGGCGGTTCCGGTGCGTTTGTAGACGACTACATTTTTCACGCTGGGACACGTCTTCAGCGCTTCCTCGACCGCGGGAAACAATTTGACTTCGGAGCCGCGGCGGTAGGATCCATCCTGTGTAATGACACAAGTGGCTTGCGAGTCGTGAATGCGGTCAACTAAAGCGTTCGAAGAGAATCCGCCGAAGACGATGGTGTGGGGCGCGCCGATGCGGGCGCAGGCCAGCATGGCCACGGGAAGTTCCGGCGTCATGCCCATGTAGATGGCGACCCGGTCATTCTTCTTTACCCCAAGAGCTTTTAGCACGTTGGCGAACTTCTGCACTTCGCGATGCAGTTGCTGGTAGGTGAGGACGCGGACCTCTCCAGGCTCGCTCTCCCAGATGATGGCGGCTTTGTTTTTGCGCCAGGTTTCGACGTGACGGTCGAGGCAGTTGTAGGAGAGATTGATCTGGCCGCCGACAAACCATTTTGCCCAGGGGCAATTCCATTCGAGAACCTTGTCCCATTTTTTGAACCAATGGAGTTCTCGGGCGACGTTTGACCAGAAGGTATCGGGATTGTCGATGGACTCTTTGTAAAGCTGTTCATATTGGGCGAGAGTCTGAATGTGCGCCTGCTGGCTGAATTCCGCGGGCGGGTCGAATTTGCGCTGCTCGTTCAGGATGGAATCGATGTTCGGGCCTTGGGTATCGACGGTAGGGTTAGCCATGATGAAAACCTCAACGCGGAGGAATAATTATTCGTGCCGTGAAAACGAGGCACGAGATTGCAGCAGCTTATTTTACACAGCCTCGGGCTGAATGTGGCTGGGATCGCCGGGAGAGATGCCCGCAGTCTTGGTGAGTTATGAATCCATGAAGCGATCGCGATATTCGGGGGCGGGAAGAATGCAGGTTTCGGAACGGCCGAAGATGCGGTAGCGGTTGCGGGCTACTATGCGGTATCCGCAGTCGCGGAGGGGGCGAGGGACAAGTTGAAGCGTCCAGCCTGCCAGGCGGCGGAGTGTGTGCCTGCCTGCTCCCATCTGCCGGAGGATGAAGATGACAGCGTCGGAGCGAGGCAGCAGGAGTTCATCGGGGAGGTCGTAATTGACCACGACATAAACCGTGTCGAGATCTGCGGCATCCGCCCCATGCCTCGACAGAATCCGCTCCGCCAGCGGACTCTGCAGCGACGCGAAGCGGAAGACGGCGTCCGCGTCGCGGCGCAGAATGAACTGGACGAGGCGATTGCAGAGGCCGCAGACGCCGTCGTAGAGGAGGATGGGATGGGGCATGGGTTGAGGGCCGGGTGATTCGCCCCGGTCAGGTTCGTTTATAGCAGGAGTGTAATTCCACGACATCCGGCTCCGAACTCATGCGAACAGCCTCCGGCGTCGTAGGTGATGGCGCAAAGCAGGTTCCTCCGGTCTCGCTTCGCTCGCGCGTCGGAATGACAGGGATTGAGCGCGGTTGGTTCTGGCTCAGACTGGGCGGCTGCTTCCGGCGCATTGAAGGTCAAAGGCGGCGGACAGGAGTGTCTGCCCCACATGAGCTAGCGTTTCGATCCGAGGCGCAGGAGTTCTTCGCGCAGGCAGGGATGTTGCTGGGTCAGGCGGAGGTAGTGCATTTCGTTGGGGCCGGCTTGGGCGCGGATGATCTGGATGAGGGCTTGCTTTTCTTGGCGCGACCAGCGGGAGAGATTGGGAATCAGGGGCAGCACCAGCGACCAATTTGCGAGAGAGTTGAGCTCGGCGGAATTCCAGCGGGATGCGTTCATGGTTAGGGCGCGGGTGACTTGGGCGATCGAAGCGGCGCGGATTTTTTCGGCGTCTCCGGCGAAGTTGCTCGCCATGCGGCGGTTCACGCGCAGGGCGAGGGTGCGGGTGGAGAAGGTGTCCCAATCGCCGGGCTGGTCGTGACGGGGGCTGAAGCCCCTTTCATTTGAAGTGCGGTCGACGCGGCCCTTGAAGGGCCGCTCTTCCACGGGGCCTCCGGCGGCGGTGCGCATGGTCACAGTGCTTATGGCGTCTGGGACGCTTCCCGGGGGTCGAGGCAAGTCGTAGAACATGTGAGCTTCGGCGAGACGCTTCAGAGTTTTCCTGGGTGTGCGGTATGGCGGGTTGGCGGCCTTCGTTCTTTCTTCGATCTTTTGCTCTTCCCTTCTGGCCAGTTGTTCCAGATCTTTTCTGCCGCTGCGGAAGCCGAGTTTGCGATAGAACCAGAAGGCGCCGGAGTCGAGAGCTTCGTCGTTGTTCTGGCCGATCTGGTAGGGATAGACGGAAAATGTCGTCGCGCCGGTGAAGGCGCGGAGACAGCGCAGGGCCTGGGCGTAGATCCATGCAGTCTCGCCATGGCGGTAGGTGTAGAACGTGTTGAAGCCGACCTCGAGCCATTCGCAGAGGCCGATGGCTTCGATGTAGTTGATGGGAACACCGTTCTTGAGGGTGAGTCCGGCGACGTAGGCGCGCAGCGGCAGGCGGCGGTCGGCGGGCAGATTCCAGAAGTACATGACGACACCGCGGCTGGTCTTACCAGAGCCAAGATCTGCTTGCACGACCGAGCGCGGATCCCCGAGCGTGGTGCCGTAGAGTTCGCGGTAGCGGACTGCCATGACTTCGCGGATGGTGTGCAGGACTGATTCGCCTTCGCGGCGCGGAAGTTTGGCAAAGCGCGGAGCGGGACGGGCGAGTTCGTCGGACAACGAGACCTGGCTGCGGACGATCAGCGGTTCGGTGTGATAGTAGAACGGGCGCGGGCGAGTCCAGTTGCGGGTGCGCGAGAGTTTGAGATTTTTGAGATTCCAGCGCAAGGGGAGACGGAGAGAGTCGTAGAGTGCTGCGCGAGTTTCTGGCTGGAAGTCGGGTCGTCGGGGAGCGTCTTGCTGGGGCTCTCCGAGGCGCAATTGTTCGAAGCGGCCGATGATCCATTCGAGGTCGGGTGCGCGGCCTCTGGCGGCCTCGAGCCAGCGGCGCCAGGGGATGTTGGCTTCGACGTCGGCATCTTCGGCGAGCAGAGGAATGAGGCGCGGCCAGATGGACGCCACGGCGCGTTCGGCTTGAGGGTCGTCGAAGAAATCATCCCAGGCAATCTGAACGTTGCGTGGGATTCGGCGGGCCAGCCAGCGGGCGACCTCGAAGTTGAGAGTGTCCTGCATGGTGGTGCCGGCGATGCCGGAAGTATCGAAGTCGTCGAAGGGCGACATGTCGAGGCCGAGTTCGCGCAGTTTTTCTGTGCGCTGGTGGAATGTGTTCAGGAGTTGTTCGATCGCTGCGACGACGGAGGGCGACTGCGGGAAGGCGCGGAGAAAGAGGAGCGACTCATGAAAGCGGATAAGGGACCGGGCGTCGGCGAAAGTGTGGCGAGAAAATTGGTCGAGCAGAACTCTTGTTTCCGCTGCTGCGCCTGATCCGTAGTGGCTTTTGGCGGCTTCCAGACGGGTGAGGAGGGCGTCGAGGGTTTGGGGCATGGGGTTCCGGCGGGTAAGTGTAACTCAGGAGGTCAGAATCCCCGCAACGTGTGCCGCACAACAAACAACCAACACACCGCAACGGACAGGCTCACAGACACCCGAGGAATCCAGCCCACCGCGGGCAGATCTCCAAGCAAGCAGCGGCCCCTTCGACTTCGTTCGGGGCAGGCTCCGTTCCTCGAAGAAGCGGAGGGACAAGGACGGAGCACCGGCAGGCACAGAGACGCTTCACTTCACTCTGCGGCTGGCGACCAGGAGTTGAGTCCAGGGTTGGTCGTCAAGGCGGCTGATCTGGATGACGGGATGACCGGCGGTAGTGGCTTGAATGAACTGGCCGTCCCCGATGTATAGGCCGGTGTGGGTGATGTTGCGGGGTGAGGCGCCGAAGAATAGAAGGTCTCCCGGTTGCAAGTCTTTGCGGTCGACGGCGATCAGGCCCGTCCACGCGGCTTGCTGGTCGGCATCGCGGGGCATATTGAAGCCGCGGGCGCGCACGAGCATTTGCGTGAAACCGGAGCAGTCGAAACCGAAGCTGGAAGTGCCTCCCCACAAATAAGGCTGGCCGAGAAAGCGTTTGGCCAGGTCGATGGATTCAGGAATCGAAAGAGGCTTCGGGTCAGAGACCACATCGGCCGACTGGATCCACGCGCTGCGTTTGTCGGGAAGTCGGACCTGGAGCCAGCCGTCGGGCGTCTTCGTTTGTAGTGACGTTTGTAGCGGCGCTTTTTTTGTCGGTACTTTCTTGCTCTGCTCTGCGTTGTTCTTGCTGTCTTCGCCGTTGTTGTCGGCGGGAGTTACTTCCAGGCGCACCTCGAAAGGAATGGTGAGTACGGGTTTGTGGCGGGTCACGTCGGGCTCGCGATAGAGATTGGCGAAGAGACTTTGCACCTGGACGATGACGCCTGCGGTGGCATAACCGTCGCCACTCTGAACCAGGCGCAACTGGCGGCTGGGCACCCATCCCTTGTAGTGGTCGGCGGTTTGGATTCGGCACCATTCGCCGCGCGCCGTCAGCAGGGTAACGTTGCTGCCGTAGATTGACTGCGACACAACGTCGGACTGGTCGCTCGGGTGGGAGTACATGTTGGCGACGGGGACCACGACAATTTGCGTACTATTTTTTGCGCAGACGCCGGGAACAAAGAAGAGCGCGAGAAGCGCGAGAGCGGCGAGACGAAAGCGTCGGCGATTGGTTCGCATGCGTAGGGTGAGGAGCGAGGAGCAGCCCGGAAAATGTCCTGGCCGCCTTCCGAAGAAGCTTAGCATTGTCATTGTCTCTGTCTCTCCCCGCATGAGAATGACAGCCGATCGAGCACGAGCTTGCGGTATCGACCAGAAATTCGAATCTGCTCGACTGATCTCTCAGGGCCTCGCCATCGGTGCGCTCCGCTCATAGATTGGCCAGTGCTGCGCCAACTCACGTACTACCGAACTGCCTACCACGTAAGCGTTTTCGATCGCCTCGTTATAGGCGGCGTAGTTGCCGGTCGCCTCGCTTTTGAGAAGATCGGCGGCCGACACGCCCTTGGGCGGCATCGTGAAGTCGCTGCCGGTTCTGAGATCGAGGGCTCGCGCCAGATCGGCGCGGCCGGCATGGGCGAGGAAGGTGAGCGCCTGCAGGTAGGCGGCGTCTTCTTCGGCTGAGGTGGTGAAGCGGCCTTCGCCTTTGGTCCAGTAGGGCACCCATTTTTCCGCCCACTCGTTCATTTTGGCGCCGATCCAGAAGCGGTCGGCAGTCAAGGTATCGCCCATCAGCACGAAGGGCGGCCGCTGCGCGTTGGCTGGATCGAGATAGCCGGCGCGCGCCGCTTTGAGCTTGTCATCATCTTGCAGGACGAGGTTGCGGGTCAGGCCGTAGGCCCAGGTCGCCAGGCCGTCGTTCAAGTCATAGGCCAGAATGCCGTTGTCGGAGACAGCGGGCGGTGCCGGCTGCTCGAAGGGCGTCGCGCGATCGTAGGCCACGATGCCGGTCGGCCAGTTGGCCGGAATCTCGCGGGCGTCGATTTCGTAAGCCAAGTCGCCGTCGACCACATGGCTCGCCCAGACCGCCGAGCCGATTGAGGCCCGGTTGGGATCAATGCCGCCGATGCCGGCCAGGATCCAGTAGGCCTTTCTGAGGTCGAAGCGTGGGTCGAGGCCGAGAGCCATGATGGAGGCGGCCGCGCTCGCCTTCCCGGCTCCGGTCACGATGCCCAGCACGTGGTCGGTGGCGTTATAGCGCAATGACCGATAGCCCTGCGGAAACGGCAAAACGTCATGCAGAGGATAACGTTCGACCCAGTTCTGGAACTCGCCGGGAACGTCGCCGGTATCGTTGCCGACCTCGAACGTGGCCACGACGACGACGCGGATTTGCAACGGCGCCGACGCGGCGGCCGCAGCGGGCGAGGCCGGCGCCATGAAGATCGCCCCGGCCAGTCCCACAACAATTCTCAGTTTGGTGGAGTCGCGCATCAGACCAACCGCATCAGACCTACTTCATCAGACCGACCGCAATCAGACCAGCCGCATCAGACCAGCAAGGAAAGGCGAAATTATCGCATATCGCCGCGGGCGTGGAAGGCTAGCAGTGGGTGGTCGTTGGACGGAGAAGAGATTTTGGCTGCCCCCCAGGGATTCGAACCCCGATAACCTGCTCCAGAGGCAGGTGTCCTAGCCGTTGAACGAGGGGGCAACTCTTGGGCTGGAGGCGGCGCTCACAACCAGTTTTTATTTTAGGGTTCAGGATGCGGCGGGGTCAACCGGGAAGCAGCACTGTGGGAGTATCACGATGGTGCGGAGAGCGGGTTAGAATCCCTAATGAGGGCTTGTCCCCGATTGTGAGGGAAAGAATATATGGTCACCGCTTTCGAGAGTGCGGGAACTAATTCCGCGTATGCCGAGATGGCGCGGCGTCCGCTGGAGGCGGAGCAATGTGTGGTGGTGGTGATCGATATCCAGGAGAAGCTGCTGCCGCCGATTTTTCAGAAGGAACAGCTGGTGAGGAATGCGCAGTTGCTAATTCGCGCGGCCGGCATTCTGAAGATTCCGGCATTGGTCAGCACGCAGTATGCGAAGGGGCTGGGAGGAACGGTGCCGGAGATCGCTTCCCTGCTGGCGGGGACGGAGGCGACTGATAAGACTTTGTTTTCGTGTTTCGAAAGCGAGGCGTTTTGCGGTGTGCTCAAGCTGCTGCCGGGGCAGCGCAACACGCTGCTGCTGTGTGGGATCGAGAGCCACATTTGCGTGACGCAGACGGCGCTGGGGGCGCTGCGCGAGGGATATCTGGTACATGTGGCTTCGGATGCGGTCAGTTCGCGGACGGAATGGAATTGGAAGATTGGTCTGGAGAGAATGCGGGCAGCCGGCGCGGTGATTTCGTCGACGGAGATGATGATTTATGAGTTGATGCGATCGTCATCGTCGGCGGCGTTTAAGGAGTTGTTGCCGCATTTGAAGGGATGAGGGAGCGCATCGCCGCCCTTCTTTCGCCCCTCCGGGGTTGGTTTCGATTCACACGCGATCATCCACGGCTTGCGCCCCTTCGGCAAGCTCAGGGCAAGCTGTGGGCTGCATTCTTTCGCCGCTTCGCGGCTTGGAAGCTACGCTTCTTTCTTCTTCACGCGCACGACGGTGATTTTTGCGAAGCCTTCTTCGAATGCGGGGGCTTTCAGTTTGGCGGCCATGCGGCGCATCACGTCTTCGGGGACGACGCGGTCGCGGCGCTGGTGGCGTTCCAAGCAGACCTCCAGGGGAACATCGAAAAATACGGCGTGGACTTCGTAGTTGTAGTCTTTGGCGAGTTTGATCCAGTGCTGGCGTTCTTGCGGCGTCAGGTTGGTCGCGTCCACGTAATTCATGGGACGCTTGGCAATGAGGCGCGCCTTGAGCATAGAGCGGAGGTTGGAAAATACGAGATCCTGAAAGCGCTGCTCGCGCACGTCATCGAACAGAAGCGAGCGCACCATGTCGCTGGAGAGCGCGACCACGTTGTGACGCTTGAACCAGGAACTCTTGCCGGAACCGGGCAGTCCGATCGCCAGAACTACGATGCCCTTAGGAGGTCGCGCCGAGGCAGCGGGCACGGCTGCCTGAGCATGCGGTGCAGGTCGTGCTCCGGACCTGGAGCTTTCGGGTGCGGCTTCTGGAACAGCTGTTGGTCCGACTCCATCTTCTTCGGCCGCATCTTCCACAGCGTCAACGCCGATTTCAGAACCGCCAACCTCGGGAATAATGCCTTTCGCCGCGGCTGGAGTGAAGGCTTGCGCAACTGCCTGTTCGCGACCGCGACCGCCCCGGCCGCGTCCACCACGACGGCGGCGGCCGCGTCCACGGGAGCCGTCCGCGCTGGATTGCGGGCGGGACGGCTCGCCTGCTGATTCTTCGCGCGCGGGCGGGGCTTCGAACTCGGGTTCGGATGGGGCAGGAATTTCAGTCTCGTGATGACTCTCGAGATGGGACGATTCGGACGCTGCGCTGGGAGCTTGCTCCGCATCGAAATATGCCGGCTGCAGAGGCGGAGGCGCCGGCTCACTTCCCGGCTCTGGCGTTTTCTTTTTGCGGCGCTGTAGTCGATCTTTCATCCATTTACGCATGTTCAGGCTTGTAACACAGTTTACGGGACGGGAGCAATCGGCGCGAGTGGTTGCGTACCAGAGATGACAGGGGACCGAAGTTTGAAACGGCGGCAGCGAGCGGCTTTTGCGGCCATTCTATAATGGGCTTGTGCCGAGCCAAATTCCGCCTTCCATTCAAGGTCAGAATTATATTTCCCTGACAACGCTTCGCAAAACCGGAGTGGGTGTCGCAACTGCGGTGTGGTTTGGAGAAGAAGACGGCAAGCTCTATGTGATGACGCGCAGTGACATGGGGAAGACGAAGCGGATTCGGAATAACTCGCAGGTACGAGTTGCGCTGTGCACGATTCGAGGAAAAGTCACTGGTCCTGAATTCGCCGCGACGGCGCGGATTTTGCCACGCGAAGAACAGGCTCGGGCACGGCAGACGATCAATCGCAAGTATTGGCTGGCGCGGCTTCCGCTGGTGTGGTGGAGAACCGATACTTATATCGAGATCAGTTTTGGCTAGGATGTGCGGCGGTTCAGGCGTGCCCTCCGGGACGCATTTCCCTTGTTCGACCGGCTTACCCATCAGTGGAACTGCGGCTATTGTCAGCGGTCCCTCCGGGACCGGGTTGAAACATCCAATGACAGATCGCTTGCGATTGTCACTTCCGCTATAAATATGACAGCAATATATTCCAATGTCATATGTGCGGAGGTGTGACATGGATCTCGAAACCAGGGTGCGGATCAACGAAAATGGCCGGGTGGTGATTCCGGCTTCCTTTCGCAAGGCGCTCGGAATCAATACCGGCGACGAAGTCCTGCTGCGTCTTGAGGACGACGAGCTGCGGATTACGACCATGAAACAACGCATCTCGCGCGCACAGCGGCATGCGCGAAAGTACGTGAAGCGCGGCGTCTCGCTGGTTGACGAATTGCTTGCTGAGCGGCGCGAGGCTGGCAAACGTGAATAGGGTGGTGGTGGATTCTTCGGTGCTGCTCGCAGTGATTCATCAGGAGGAGGGATCCGAAAAGATCACGCCCGAATTGTTGACGCGGGCGATCATCAGCACGGTGAACCTGGCTGAAGTGCAGAGCAAGTTAGTGAGTTCGGGATGGCCCTCCGATGAGGCGTGGGCGGATGCGACAGGCTCGGTGCGAGATGTGATTCCCTTCAGCGCAGAGCACGCCCGCGTTGTGGGCAATATGATCGCTCAGACTCGGGCGTTTGGCCTGTCGCAGGGAGACCGGGCGTGCCTGGCGCTCGGCCTCGCTCTGCAGGTGCCGGTTTACACGGCGGATCGCTCGTGGAAGGGACTGAAGTTAGGGATTCGAATTCACACGATTCGGTGAAAGGCGCCGAAACTAACGACTGCCTAGATTCTTGGCGGTTGCTCTCCGCTTAGGGTTCGGGAGCGGCGCCGGCAAAGTCTGCCAGAAGCAACTGCAGGTTGCCGGGATTGGTGGAGTAGGCCAGTCCGGTTTCGATGCTGACGAGACCGACTCGAACCAGTTTTTCGATCTCGCCGTCGAAATGCTGCATGCCTTCGGTGTCGCCGTCCTGCATGGCCTCGAGAAGAGTCTTACCGTCGTGCTCGCCCTTTTCCAGATATTCGCGGGTTCGCAGGGTTGATTTCAGAATTTCCACGATGGCGATGCGGCCATTGGTGTCTTTGCGGGGGATGAGGCGCTGGGAAATGATGAAACGAAAGCTCTTCGCCAAGCGGTTGCGAATGGTGTGTTGCTCCGCCAAGGGGAAAACTCCGACGATGCGTTCGACGGTTTTGGAGGCGTCAATGGTATGCAGCGTGGAGAGAACCAGATGGCCGGTTTCGGCGGCCTCGAGCGCGATTTCGATGGTTTCTTTGTCGCGCATTTCGCCGACGAGAATTACCTTCGGGGCTTGGCGGAGGGCGGCTCGCAGGGCGAGCGCGAAGCTGGGAGTGTCGCTGTGCAGTTCGCGCTGGTGAACGATCGACTTCTTGTGGCGATGGGTGAACTCGATGGGATCCTCGATGGTAAGAATGTGATAGGCGTGAGTTTCGTTGATGCGGTCGAGAATCGCCGCCAGGGTGGAGGACTTGCCCGATCCGGTAGGCCCCGTTACTAGGACAATGCCATTGTGCAGGTCGGCGATTTCGGCGAGCCGGGGCGGCAGATTCAGTTCGGTGAGGCTGGGAATTGTCTGTGGGATCACGCGCATGACAATCGCGTGGCTGCCGCGCTGCTGAAAGATGTTGATACGGAAGCGGCAGTGGCCGGGGAGTCGATAAGAAATGTCACAGGATCCCAGAGTTTGCAGAGCGTCGATGGCCTGCTTGTTGCCGGCGATCAGTTCGTAGGAAATGCGGCGAGTGTCTTCCGGAGTCAACGGCCCCACGCCGGAGATTTTGATGGGAACCAGCATGCCGGATCGTTCGACCACTGGATGGCTGCCGGGAGACAGGATCACATCGCTGATCTTTCCCGACACCTTCAGCATGGCCAGCAACATCGCCGGCGTCGGCACGGGCTTGGGATCGGAGGGCTTTGCTTCCGGGAGGACGGGCGCGAGGGCTGGCTGGGCTGCAGTTTCCAATCCGTGGTCCTTTCCGGTGTGGTTGTGCCGGTGTGGTTAAGCCGGTGTTGTTCGGAACGTTCTTGCCGTGAGCAAGGGCGACCTCTAACTAAGATCGGTTTTTACTTGGCTGATCTTTACGAAGGCGAGCTTTGGTCAGAGCAATCTAACGAACACGGCGAAGGAAGGACCGGAATGGGGAACGCCGGCTCTGGGCCGGACGCGTAAGCGAAGAGATGGAGCGGGAGACCGGGATCGAACCGGCGACATCCAGCTTGGGAAGCTGGCGTTCTACCGCTGAACTACTCCCGCTCGCCGACGAACGACTTTAGCTTATCACCCCGCGCAAAGGCGTCACAACCGCCGGGACAACGATTGATGATCGATCATTAAGCATGACTCGTGAAGGGGTGCTGCCATTCGTGTTTAAATAGTCGGCCTGTAGTTCAATTCTTGTACGAATCGATCGCTCCGAATCGGACTCGTACTGGTTACGAGGAGACTATGGGTTCATCCAACTCTGGCGCTTCACGCCGCGGGTTTCTGAAAGCCGCTCTGACCACGGGTGGAACGGCCGCGTTGTATCCGGCACTGGGCGCGGGCCGAGCCATCCCAGCGCTGCCGATTGCTGCTGCGTCGGAGATCAAGGCGTTTGAGCTGGATGAGATCACAATTACCGAACTGCAGAATGGCATGAAATCCGGCCGGTTCACGGCCCGGTCGCTGTTGGAACAATATCTCGGGCGCATCGAGGAGATCGATAGGCCAGGTAGCGATAGGCCAGGTAGCGATAGACCAGGCAACGATAGACCAGGTAACGACAGACCAAATAACGACAAGCGCGGGCCGGCGGTAAACGCGATCATTGAACTCAATCCGGATGCGCCGTCGATTGCGGACGGGCTCGATCAGGAGCGCAGAGCAAAAGGACCGCGGGGGCCGCTGCACGGCATTCCAGTGCTAATCAAGGACAACATCGATACTGCAGATCGGATGATGACCACGGCTGGATCCCTGGCCCTGGTCGGCTCGAAGCCGGCGAAGGATTCGTTTGTGGCGCAGCGGCTGCGTGCGGCCGGCGCGGTGATTCTGGGCAAGACGAATCTGAGCGAGTGGGCGAACATACGGTCCAGTCATTCAACCAGCGGATGGAGCGGGCGCGGCGGGCTGACGAAGAATCCGTATGCGCTGGATCGCAACCCGTGCGGATCGAGTTCGGGGACGGGCGCGGGCATTTCGGCGAACCTGGCGGTGGCTGGAATTGGAACGGAAACCGACGGATCGATTGTGTGTCCGTCGTCCTCGAATGGACTGGCGGGGATTAAGCCAACGGTGGGGCTGGTCAGCCGCGCGGGCATCATTCCGATTTCGCATAGCCAGGATGGCGCGGGACCGATGTGCCGCACGGTGCGGGATGCGGCAATTCTTTTAGGGGCGCTGACCGGCGTCGATGCCGACGACGCTGCCACCGCGGCCAGCGCGGGCAAATCGCAAACCGACTACTCGCAGTATTGCGATCCCAACGGACTCAAGGGCGCGCGCATCGGGGTGGCGCGAAAATATTTCGGCTTCAGTGACGCCGTGGACGCACTGATGGAGGAGTCGCTCGCGGTGATGAAACACTCGGGAGCAACGCTCGTCGATCCCGCCGACATTGCAACCTTCGGCAAGTTCGACGAGAGCGAGTTACTCGTCTTCATGTACGAACTGAAGGCCGATCTCAATGCTTATCTGGCGCGACTCGGGCCAGGCTCTCCGGTGCACACGCTGCAAGAGATCATTGAGTTCAACGAGCGCAACCGGCAGAAAGAGATGCCTTACTTCGGGCAGGACTTATTTTTGAAGGCCCAGGCCAAGGGACCGCTGACTGACAAGGAATATGGGGATGCGCTGGCGAAGAATCATCGACTGTCGCGTACCGAAGGGATCGATGCGCTGATGGATCAGCACCATCTTGACGCAATTGTGGCGCCTACGGGAGGTCCGGCGTGGCTTACAGACCTGGTTAACGGCGATCACGTGGCCGGGGGCAGTTCGAACGCGGCCGCGGTCGCGGGTTATCCCAACATCAATGTGACTGCGGGTTTTATTTCCGGCTTGCCAGTGGGTATTTCATTCTTTGGCCGCGCCTGGAGCGAGCCTACCTTGATCAGGCTGGCCTATTCGTTTGAGCAGGCCACCAAGGCACGGCAGGCCCCGCGATTCTTGCCGACTATCGGCCCGGGTTAGGTGTGTAAAGTTTCGCAAAGGTTGCTGAGGGGACTGCGCGAAGCGTCTACAATTAATCCATTGATCCGCTGGCAGAGGCGCTTTATGAAGCTCCGGGGTTTCGAGTCCGCTTCGTGGGCGCTGGCTAAGTTGGTGGTATTATTCCTGGCCGCGAGCGGCTTGGCCGCGGCTCAAGTCCTGTATCAGGATCAGGAAATCCAGGTGCACGATCTGCCTTCATTGACGGCGCGTTCTGCGCACTCTGCCGATGTGCTGCTCACCTCTTTGGATACCGTATTCCATGACCACGAGATATGCTGTGGCAGAGACTCTGCTCTCGAAGATAGCGTGGGGGCGGCCGATCCTAAGTCTTTGAAAGATGTCGCCAGCAAATTGCAAGGAAGGCATCTGCTAGGCGACGGGCGTCCGATTATGGTTACTGCGACTTATTTGACTCCGGACGCGGTCAATTCCGGGGTCCTAATCAAATGGTTCCTGAACCAGCATGCCGCGCTCATGCGGTGGAATTCGCACGTCTATGTCGTGCACGGAATCGTTTATATATGGGCGGCAAGCTCCGCGCCGGAGGGAGGGGGCCAAACGGGCACGGTGATCAAGAAGTTCCTCCTTTGGGATACTCGGTTCTCGGATTCGCGGCGCGATGTGGTCTTCAATCGTGACACCGACGACCTAACTCAGGTCGAAGGATTCTTATTTGCGGATGCGAAGCCACAATAGAACTGTATTGTTTTTGATATCTATTTTTCCCTCACATGGCCTCTAATTTTTCCAACTTATTGCTCCAGTCATGTTAGCCTCGACTTATGAGGGGGTAATACATGATCAACCTGAAGAAGGTAGTCTCTTCCCTGCAGAACGAGTACTCCCGTCTCGAAAAAGAGATGGGAAGAGTGGGGAAGGCGCTGGATGCGCTAGGCCAGGCTGGCGGGAAAAAGCTCAAGAAGACGGGACGTACCTTGAGCAAAGAAGCCCGCAAGCGGATCGCCGACGCGCAACGACTACGCTGGGCAAAAGTGCGGAAACAAGCTGCCAAGCTAGTCAAGTCGTAACCTGTAACCTGCAGTCATTTTCGCAAGCACCGCAGATGGCCTCGTTCGTAACTTCTCCCAAAGATTTGCGAGCGGGGCCTGAGCGGAGCTGAATGTAACTCAGGAATTCCTGCTTCGCAGGGGCTGAAGCCCACGTTGATTTGTCGCGGGTTACGCGGCGCTGAAGCGCCGCTCTTCCACGAGTGGTCGCGCTGACGCAATTTTTCCCGCAGGCTGATTCTTTGTCGGCTATCCCGTTTTTCAGCTCGGCTGCTAGGTCCAGCGGAACCATTTCAAGGCTAAGGCGAACGAAATTCCACCCCATAGAGCCAGAATCAACAAACGCGGCCATTGCTGCGCGAGTGGCGTGCCTTCCAGAATGCTGGCGCGGAGGGCGTCGTTCAGCGCAGTCAGGGGTAACGCTTTAATTAGCGGGTGAATCACTGCGGGAAATCGTTCGTAGGAAAAGAATACGCCGGAGAAAATCCACATGGGCATCATCACCAGGTTGATGAGGCCGCTGATGCTCTCGATTTTCTGCGCGCGGCTGGCGGTCAGCAGGCCCACGCCGCCGAAGGTGAGCGATCCCAGGCCACCGATAACCGATATCGACCATACTGAGCCGAGAACGCGCATGTGAAAGAAGAGGATGCCGAAGACGAGGAGGAGACCGATCTCGATGACCATCAGCAGCAGGCGGCTGGTCATGATCGCCAGCAGGAAATCTCCGCGGCGCATGGGCGTGGCTACGTAGCGCTTGAGCAGTTTGCGCTGGCGCATGTCGACCAGGGCGAAGCCGATGCCCCACATACCGGAATTCATCAGGTTCATGCCGAGCAGGCCGGGAATGAGGAAGTCGATGTAGCGGGAGCCGGGCTCGGAGGAAGTGACTGACTTTGTCGCGACGACGTCTTTGCGGCCGGCGGCGGATTGCAGCGCGTCGTTGACTTCGGCTTTGGCCAGCACGCTCTCGGGGCGCGCGGGATCGTAGCGATATTCAAAGCCGCCCTGGCCGTCGGGCTCGATCACCACATCAAATTTGCCGAGACGAAATCCTTGTTGGGCATCCGGGGCGGGCAATTCTTGAATTTTGAAGAGTTCATGCCGCGGAGAGCGAGTCAGAAGAGCTTGCGCAGCCTGGGGGGCGGTTCCCTCGACGATCACTACTGAGACGGCGTCGCCAGGCTTATTGCGGAAAGCTATCCCGAGTCCAAGCGCGAGCAGCAGAGGAAACACGAAGACCCAGAACACGACTTCCGGCTCGCGCTTGAGTTCGAGCAGGCGCGCCATCAGCAGATGGGAGTAGCCGGACCAGCGGCCGTTGCGGCGCGGCGGAGCGTTTGTGGAAGCGATCGGAGTTTGCAGCGAAGCTTTCATGGATTCATTTCAGCAATGAAGATAGTGCCCCGGAGGCGCCGAGGAATGACTGCGCCGATAGCCGATTAAAAACCTAACTGAATCTTGTCTTGCCCTGTCGCGCTTTCAAATCAACAATCAGAAATCAACAATCTGCAAATCTCTGAACTCACTCTTCCCGCAGATGGCGTCCGGTTAAGCGCACGAACACATCTTCCAGGCTGGCTTGCCGCGTGGTCAAATGCTGCAACTGACTTCCCTGTTCGGCGATCGCATCGAGCAACGCAGGGATGGTCAGGTGCGGCTGCTTTACGTTCAGCGCGATCATGCCGTCGTCCTCGCGAACCGACTCGACGCTGGGCAATGTGCTCCAAGCTTCCTTCAGTGACACGGACGCCGCGCCGTCGGAGTTGTCGCTCACGGAAAATTCCACCACATGATGTCCGCCGAGGCGTTCGATCAGGTCTGCGGGCGAACCTTCTGCGATGATCCGCCCCTGGTCGACGATGGCGAGGCGATCGCACAGGCGCTCGGCCTCGTCCATGTAATGGGTGGTGAGCAGCACGGTGCCGCCGTCGCGCTGAAATTGGCGGATGATGTCCCACAACTGGCGGCGGCTTTGGGGATCGAGGCCGGTGGTCGGCTCGTCGAGAAAAAGAATTTTCGGGTTGCATACCAAGGCCGTCGCCACGGCCAGGCGCTGGCGTTGCCCGCCAGAAAGCTTTCCCACCCACGAGTCGGCCTTCTCGGTGAGTTGCAGTTGTTCGAGAACTTCATCGGATGAGCGTGGCTCGCGGTAGAAGCTGGCAAACAGTTCGATGGTCTCGCGCACGGTTAGCTTTTCCGACAGGCGGGTTTCCTGCAGCGAGATGCCCAGCCATTCGCGCATTTCACGCTCGTCTTCGAGCCAGCGTTTGCCGAGGATCGAGACTTCTCCGGAAGTGGGTGCGAGCAGGCCTTCCAGAATTTCGATCGTCGTGGTCTTCCCTGCACCGTTCGGACCGAGCAGGCCGAAACATTCTCCAGTCTGGATTTCGAGGTTCAGGCCACGCACAGCTTCGAGCTTGCCGTCATAGGTCTTGCGCAGGTCGCGGCATTGGATGGCGGCGGGCACGTTGGCATTCTATCG
>JBEKRY010000052.1:0-22857 GCA_049517555.1 Candidatus Sulfotelmatobacter sp.
GCGGGCAGGTGGGGGATCGGGGATGGTTTTATTCGGACGATCACAATACTGTGGTCGCCGAGGTTACGGGATGCTATTCGCCGATTCAGGGGGTGCGGGCGCATCAGGTGGTGATGAAGTCCGCGCTTCGCGTGGGGGATCATGTGGATGCGGTGGTGGATGTGGAGCGGCGGGTTGCGACGATGCGGAATCATACGGCTACGCATTTGCTGCATGCGGGATTGCGGGAGGTGTTGGGGAAGCATGTGAAGCAGGCGGGGTCGCTGGTGGCGCCGGATCATTTGCGGTTTGATTTTTCGCATTTCACGGCGGTCGAGGACGAAGAGTTGCAGGATATTGAAGACCTGATCAATAAGGAGTTGCTGCGCAACTTGAAAGTTGAGACTTTGACCGATGTGCCCATCGACGAGGCTATCAGCAAGTATCATGCGATGGCTTTGTTTGGGGAGAAGTATGGGGACCGGGTGCGGGTGGTGCGGATTGGGGACTTTTCTACCGAGCTTTGCGGGGGGACGCACACGGGCGCTACGGGGGAGATTGGGCTGATTAAGATTTTGAAGGAAGGTAGTGTGTCGTCGGGGGTGCGGAGGGTGGAGGCGGTGACGGGGGAAGGGTCGCTCGCTCACTTCCGTGCCGATCACGAACTGGAGAAGGTCGTGTCGACATTTGCTAGTCCCACTCTTGCGCAAAAACCGCGCAAGAATGGGGCACCCTCCGTTGGGGATGGGACACACGGCGAAGAGGCCTCGTTGTCTCCTGCGGAGGCATTGAAACTTGAGCTCGAGAAGAAGGATAACGAGATCAAGCGGCTTGCGCGGGAGTTGGACCAGGTACGGATGAAGTCGGCATCGTCTTCGATCGCGAATATTTCGGAGATGGTGAAGGAAGTGAAGGGCGTGAAAGTTTTGGCGCATCGGGTGGACAATCTGGAGCGGGCGCAGTTGCGGACTCTGGTCGATCAGTTGCGCGACAAGATTGGATCGGGAGTCGTCGTCCTGGGGTCGGCGTCGAATGGAAATGTCGCTTTGATTGTGGGCGTGACGAAAGATTTGACCGGGCGGGTGCAAGCGGGCAAAGTGATTGGGGTGGTGGCGCAGAAGGTTGGCGGCAAGGGCGGCGGGCGTCCGGACCTGGCGGAGGCCGGGGGGAAAGATGCTTCGGCGCTGGATGCCGCTTTGGACGGGGCGTATGGCGTGGTGGAGGGGATGCTGGCATGAGCTCAACGAATCCTTCGTCCGCGAATCCTCCCTCGCATGAACGACTGCACTTCGTTAAATACAAGGGGCACGCCATTTACGTGATTGATTTCAGCCACTGCACCGCGCACGAGATTCTGGTGCTGCTTGACTTGATACGCGCGGACATCAGCCGGCATGCGCCGGGATCGCTGTTGAGTCTGGCGGACTTTACCGGGGCGCAGATCGATAAGGAAGTGGCTACGCAGGCGAAAAAGGTTCTTGTGCTGGATCGTCCTTACATTAAGAAGTCGGCCTGGGTGGGGACGGAGAGCTTGCCGCATGTGTTCTACGAAAATTTCAAAAGCTTCTCGCAGAGGGAATTGCCTACCTTCAAAACGCGGGAAGAAGCGATGGAGTTTCTTGTAGGGGACGCTGGGCAGGAGTAGAGGCGATTTCGTTCTTTTCTCTTTTCTTTCGCCTTGGGGCTGGTTCATTCCACTGTCGGCTGGCACGGTGAGCAGGTGGCCATGGAAGAGCGTATCCGCGTCATTGCTTATAAAGGGAAGCAGATTCTGCTGGCGGATCTTTCTCACTGCACACCGAGAGAGGTGGAGAAGATCGCCCTGCTGGTGCCGAGTTATGTAACCAGCGAACCTCGCGGCTCGGTGTTGTTGCTGGCGGACTTCACGGGAGCGGAGTTTGACCGGATTGCGATCGACCGATTGAAAGAGAGCACGGTTTTCGACCGGCCGCACCTCAAGCGTTCGGCATGGGTGGGAGTCGAGTCATTGCCCAAAGTGTTCTACGAACACATCAAGAGCTTCTCGCAGCGCGACCTGCCTGCCTTTAAGACGCGCGAGGAAGCGATGGAATGGCTGGTGAGCGACGAAGAGCTGCGGCTGGCGGACCGCACGCTGGGCGACCTGCCTAAACGCCACTGAAGGACTTGGGAATCAGCTTCTCCACTTCAAAGTAACTGGGCCGGACATGGGGTGCTTCATTTCCTTGCCTGAGCGCTTGGCTTCCAGGTGGGCGGCTTTGAGTTGGAAATACCATTTGGCGGGCCGGTCGGCGTCGTCGATCAGCATTAAATGTGGATTGTGCTGCAGGCCTTCGGCCTGGAGTTCCATGGTGTGGCGGTCTTGCTCGACGAATTTTGCGAAGACGTATTTCAGGACGTTGGGGACGAAGGGGACCCAGCGGAATAGATTCCAGGCAGCGACTACGTCGATGCGGCAATGATCGCGGGTGATGGGCGTCACAGTTGTGAGAGAAGAGAACCAGTATTTTCCGGCGCGAATGGTTTCGCTACGCAGATTCGGCAGGACGAAATCGATGGTGGTGGTGATGGAATCGGCGTCGGCGTAGAGGCGCAGCAGTTTGTAAGGAGCGGAGTTGGAACTGGGGGTGTGGGCGCTCATGCGGAAGCCGTTGGGGATGGGCTCGAAGTTTTTTTTCTTCTCGTGAATGCTGTGCTGGGTGCGCCACCACCAGGCCTGGTGAACGAAGGGTCCGTGGGCGGGGTCCATCAGGCCGATGATGCCGTGGTCAATGCTGACGGGCATTTCGGCTTGCAGGTAGGCGAGGTTGTAGTGTTCGCTGAACTTTTCGATTTGCGGGGCTTCGTCGGCGGGCTCGGCGGGCGGCGTGAATCCGGCACCGGGCGGGCTTGGGTCGGGGATGAAGACCCAGATGAAACTGTCTTGTTCTTCGCAGGGATAGCTGCCGGCGTAGATGCGATCGACTTTCAGATTCTGATCGGCGGTGAGCGAGGGAATTAGTTGGCACTGGCCATCGTGGACGTCGAACTGCCAGCCGTGGTAGCCGCACTCAAGATTCTCTCCGTCGAAGTGGCCGCAGTGGAGCGGCATGCCGCGATGGGGGCAGGCGTCGCGGAGGGCGAAGGGATGGCCAAGGCGGTCGCGGCCAAGGACGAGTGGGATTTCGAGCAGCGTTGCTTTATAGAGCTGGTTGCGGTGAACGCGATCGGCGGGCAGGGCGCGATACCAGAAGCCGGTGAGCATGAGCGCGTCGGGCGACTGGCGGTGCGGGAGGTCGAGGTCGGGCATGGGAGAGGTTGACGAATCAGATTGCTGAATGTTGATTCTTGATTGTTGATCGAAAGACATATGCTAGCATCCGCAGGACCTTGCGGGGAGACTGCGGGCGGCCTCAGGGGCTAAAGCCCTTGAATCTCTTTTGCCCTTGGCGGCACGACTAAAAGTCGTGCCCTTCCCGGTCGTGCTTCCCTCAGATCGAAAGGTTCGGGCATCCGCAGGACAAACACATGGAATTCATTGGGCATTTTCGCAAGCTGACGGCGGCGCAGCGGAACACGTTTATTGCTTGTTTTCTGGGGTGGTCGCTGGACGCGTTTGATTTTTTTGTTCTGGTGTTCTGCGTGAGTGCGCTGGCGGCGCAATTTCACATGAAGCCTTCGGAGATTCTGGAGGCGAATTTTCTCACGCTGGCCATGCGGCCGGTGGGCGCATTTCTGTTTGGACTGATCGCCGACCGGTTTGGACGCAGGCCCACGTTGATGATCGACATCATCGCTTACTCGGTGTTTGAGCTGTCGTCGGCGTTCGCGCCATCGTTCAAGGTTTTTCTCATCTCCCGGGCGCTCTTCGGAATTGCCATGGGCGGAGAATGGGGCGTGGGCGCGGCCTTGGCGTTTGAGACGTTGCCGGCCGAAGGACGCGGCTTCTTCTCCGGCCTGCTGCAAGAAGGCTATGCCACGGGCTATCTTTTTGCGTCGCTCGTTTATTTCACCCTGTTCAGCTATGTGGGCTGGCGCGGCATGTTCGTGATTGGTGCGCTGCCGGCGTTTCTGGTGATTTACATTCGGACCAAGGTGGACGAATCGCCGGCGTGGCTGCAGGGTAAGGTCGCACGACAACGAGAAAGTCGACTGTGGAAGGATGTCCGGTCGAACGCGGGACTTTTTCTTTTTGTGGTGGTGATGATGTTTGCGTTCAATTCTTTCAGTCATGGTACGCAGGATGTTTATCCGACGTTCCTGCAGAGGAACCTGCAATTCACGCCGAAAACGGTCGGACTGATTGCGATCGTTTACAACTGCGGCGCGCTGCTGGGCGGGATTTTATTCGGGACTTGGTCGGAAAAGATCGGGCGGCGGAGGGCGATTGTGATCGCGGCGCTGCTGGCGATTCCGGTAATTCCTTTGTGGGCGTATTCGCACACCGTTCCCATGCTGGCGCTGGGCGGGTTTCTGATGCAGTTCATGGTGCAGGGCGCGTGGGGAGTGATTCCGGCGCATTTAAACGAACTCTCGCCACCTGCAGTCCGCGGCACATTGCCCGGGTTCGCCTATCAGGTTGGCAATCTTCTTTCATCCCGCAATTCGGTGATTCAGGCGAAGCTTGCTGAAAGCCGCTATGGTGGCATGTTTCCGCCGGTTCTTGCATGGACCGTGCTACTGGTGGCTAGCCTGGTAGCTATCGTCACGTGGAGCGGTAGCGAGCGTCGCGGGGCCGACTTGTCTACTACGAACTCCAGCACGAGCTAGCGAATGCCACCGGCCGAATTGACAGGCGAATCGATATTCTAGGGGGTATGCAAGATTTGGCACACTGCCGAGGCGGGGCACGAAGGAAGGATTGTCAGAGGAAGTCTCGTGTGTTAGCTTATTAAAAATTTCACGTCTTCGTCGATTACCTTCATAGAGTTTTCGGGTGGTGGTCTGCGCGAATGCGTGTATCCGAATGTTTAGCTCGACATGTTTAGCTCGACATGTTTAGCTCAGACCCGGTTAGTGCGACCCAGTTTGTGCGACTCAGTTAGCGCCATCGAGGTAGCGCCACGATGAAAGAAACCATGGATCCGGTACCGGCCGAAATCTCCGACAAAGAAAACTTTGCCAACCGCAAGCTGATTCGACCAACGCTGCCGCGGGCGGAGAATTACAATAGTCACAACTCGTCGGCGCTGCCGCAGGAGCGGCGCGAGCGCCCCGAACGGAGTGACAGGCACGAGCGCGGAGAACGGATGGGCATGAGCGTCGATCGGATGGAGCGTGGAGACCGTGGGGATCGCGGCGAGCGTCATGATCGGCCCATGCATGATCGTACTATGAATGATCGGGCTATGAACGATCGCGGCATGAATGATCGTCCGATGGGCGGAGGCATGAGCAAGAAGCCCTCGCCGCCGGAGCAGACTAACGCCGAGAATTTTTATTATCAGAAGCAGATGCAATCGCGGACGCCGATGGTGATTGTGTTGCGCGATGGCGAGGAAGTGCGCGGCATCATCGAATGGTACGACCGGAATTGCATCAAGGTGAACCGGGAGAACGGCGACGCGAATCTGATGATCTACAAACCGGCGATCAAGTATATGTTCAAAGAAGGCGAGAATCAGCGGTAGGTCGCGACGGGCTCCGGATTTGCCAGTTACTCAATCTTACATAGCTGGTTTTGCCGATAAGTTTACGGGCTAGATGCTCCCGTTGACAATCTCACTTATCTCCCTTAGCATCAATCACTTGAAGGATTATCCAGACCCTGCGCGCGGGAGCCGCTTGTGATCAAGCTCGACATTATCAACGAAGTGGTGGCCAAGACGGGCATCACCAAGACCAAGGCTGAGCTGGCCGTGGAGACTGTCTTCGAGAGCATGAAGAAGGCGCTGGCGGGCGGCAATCGCATTGAACTGCGGGGATTTGGTGTGTTCAACGTGCGTCCGCGCAAGACGGGAATCGGGCGCAATCCGCGCACCGGCGCCGAAGTGTCCATTCCGCCAGGAAGGGCTGTGCGGTTCAAGCCGGGGAAAGAATTGCAGTCGATCGATTGAGAAGAACAGCTTCTAGCTTCTAGCGCTTCGCTTTTGGCTCCGCGTCCCCCTTTAGTTCCCTACCGTGTAGTAGCATCGAGATAACAGCCTGCTTTTTTGCTCTGGCTCAACTTTGCATGTCGGAACTTAATTCCCCGATTCCTGCTTCCACTCTCGAGTACTACCAGGCGTTGCCTCGGCCGGTTGGACGGCGGCCGAGGGAACGATATTGGCTGCATGCCTTGTTGCTGCTGGCGACCGCCTTCACCACCCTGGTTGTGGGCGCGCGTATGGAGTTTAACTTCCTGCACAATTTGCCGCCGTTCGCCTACGAGGGAGAGTGGCTTCCGTTTTTCCCGCTGGGGTGGGTGATGGCACAACCGTCGCGGCTGCTGCTGGGGATTCCGTTTTCTGCGACGCTGCTGGGAATTCTATTCGCGCATGAAATGGGGCATTACCTGTTCTGCCGCTATTACCGGGTGCGGGCAACGCTTCCCTTTTTTATCCCCGCGCCGACGTTGATTGGGACGCTGGGAGCGGTGATTCGCATTAAGGCGCCGATCCGGTCGCGGGCGGCGTTGTTCGATATCGGCATCGCAGGGCCGATCGCGGGATTCGTGGTGGCTGTGCCCGCGCTGGTAGTCGCACTGACACTGTCGAAGCCGATTACCCCGGGCATGGGACCGTCTGAGCTGCGATTAGGATTTCCGGCAATCTTTTACCTCGTGCATGACCTGCTGCGCAGCGTGGCGCCGCATCAGGCGATTGCCGCGCTGCCGCTCGCCCGGGTTTATCTGCATCCGACGGCGGTGGCGGCTTGGGTGGGCATGTTTGCAACTGCGTTGAACCTGCTGCCCAGCAGCCAGCTGGACGGCGGGCACATTGTTTATGCGTTGGCGCCGCGGGCGCATCGGGTGATTTCGTGGCTGACCGTGATCGTTCTGGTGTACCTGGGAAGCACGTATGTGGGGTGGCGCGTGTGGGCAGGACTGTTGATCGTGATGAACGTGATGACTTTTCGGCAACAGCAAGCCCCGGAATATCCCTTGCTGCCTGCGAGTCGCTGGCCCCTGGCATTACTGGCGTTGATTATGCTGGCGCTTACGTTCACCATCTCGCCGTTCCAGATGGGTTGGAGATAATCGGAGAGCGTGACTACTAGTGAGACCGCGCGGGGAGCTTCGCTCCGCCGGACAGCCGGGGGCGGCTGTGCCCACATTCTTCATTCTTCATTCTTCGTTGTTCGTTGTTCGTTGTTCGTTCTTCGTTCCTCATTCTTAGTTCTTCGTTCGAAGCGTGGCGCCTGAGCCGAAGGCTAAGAGCTAAGAGCGCTTTCTCACATCAGCCAGAGCGCGTCAACGTCGACAATCACCTGGGTGCGGGGAATCTTTTTCTGCGCGGCGTAGGCCAGCATGGCGCGCAGGGTTGCGTTGAGATTTTTCCGGCTGGGAGATTTCAGGACGAAGTGGAAGCGGTAGTCGCGCTTCAGGCGCATGATGGGAGCAGCCGCGGGCCCGAGCACCCGGACGCCTTCGTGACGCGTTGCGTCAAACCATTTTCCTAGAATCCCGGACCATTGCAGGGCGTCGTCGAGCTTGTCGCTGCGGACGAGCACATTGGCCAGAGCGGAGTAGGGCGGGTAGTGCATCCAACTGCGGAATTGCAGTTCTTTTTCGTAGAAGCCGATGAAGTCGTGGCGGGCGGCGTACTGGACCGCGTAGTGATCCTGGAAATAAGTCTGCAAAATAACTTTGCCGGGAGTCTGGCCGCGTCCGGCGCGTCCGGCGACCTGGGTGAGAAGCTGGAAAGTGCGCTCAGCGGCGCGGAAGTCGGGCAGGCCGAGCGCGGCGTCGGCACCGACCACGCCCACCAGCGTTACGCCATGAATGTCGTGGCCCTTGGCGATCATCTGGGTGCCGACGAGAAGGTCGAGATGGCCGTCGTTTAAGGCGTTGAGGGCGCGTTCGAAATCTTCGTGGCTGCGGACAGTGTCGCGGTCGAGACGGGCGATGCGCGCTTGCGGGAACATGCCGTGCAATAACTCTTCGAGTTTTTCCGAGCCGGTTCCGAGAAAATAAACGTACTCACTGCCGCAGTGCACGCAGGCCTTCGGCACGGGTGCCGTGAAGCCGCAATAGTGGCAGACCATTTTATGGTCGCGCTTGTGATGGGTGAGTGCAATGGCACAGTTCTGGCATTCGAGTTTCTTGCCGCAGGTGCGGCAGAGGACGACGGGAGAATATCCACGGCGGTTGAGCAGGACCATGACCTGTTCTTTTATTGGCGAGCGGCGATCGAGGCGTTCTTTGATTTCTGCGGCCAGCTTGCGCGAGATGACCTGCTCGTGGCCGGTTTCCTGAAACTCCTGGCGCATGTCGACGATTTCGACTTCGGGTAGCGGGCGCTGCTCGACACGGTCGGGCAATTCGACCAGTGCATATTTATTTTTCTTGGCGTTGAAATAAGACTCCAACGATGGAGTTGCCGAACCCAGTACGACGACCGCGTTCGCCATCTTGGCGCGCACTACGGCAACGTCGCGGGCATGGTAGCGCGGTGTTTCTTCCTGCTTGTAAGAGGAATCGTGCTCCTCGTCGACGATGATCAGGGCGAGATCGGCGACCGGGGCAAATACCGCCGAGCGCGTGCCGACGACCATGCGGGCATCTCCGCGCTTGATGCGATGCCACTGCTCGGCGCGTTCGCGGTCGGACAGCGCGGAGTGCAGGATGGCAACTTCATCACCGAAAATCTGATGCAGGTCGGCGGCGACGGCCGGAGTCAGGCCGATCTCGGGGACGAGAAGAATCGCGGAACGTCCCGCTTCGAGCACGCCGCGCATGGCCGCCAGATACACCGCAGTCTTGCCCGATCCGGTGACGCCGTGCAACAACATGCCGGAGAATTTGCGGGCGGTTACGCCCTCGCGCACGCGCGAGAGCGCGGATTGCTGCGCCGGGTTCAAATCGAAATCGAAGAGCGACGGCCGGGGCTTGGTGCGCGAGACGGTGAACTCCGCGGGCTGTTGCAGAATTTCGATGAGGCCCCGACGAACCAGCGTGGCGAGCGTGGTTCGCGGGATGTCGAGCGCATGGAGAGTGGGCACCGGAACTTTTCCGCCGGCCGCGGCGAGGGTGTCGATGAGCGTTCTCTGGTTGTCGTTGAGTTTTCCTTGGGCCGATTTCAGCAGAGCGACTTTTATCGTGCGGCTGGCGTCTCGAGGAGCGGACATGTCCTCGCGCGTCAGCCATTTCTTGCGAACCATTCCGGCGAGGACGACCCGGGAGACCTTGGTGGCGGAGCGAAGGCTCTCTTCGCGGACCAGTGCAACGGCCTCAGGGGCTAAAGCCCCGTCTTTGGCAGGCTTTGACGGCACGGCTGAAGCCGTGCCCTTCCCGGTCGTGCCATTTCCAGGAGCGTCGTTGTCTCTCGGGACATCAGATTCCATTTCTGACGCGCGGGCGGAGAGATAATCGAGAACCCTATATTCCGCTTCTTGTTCTTCCGGAGTGCGCCGCGAACGGGCGGACGATCCGGAGATGCCTGCCTGATGCAGCGCCATCTGGCCTTGTTCGGTGAGGCGATAGCCGATGGAGCGTTTGAACTCGGCGTTGAGCGGAAGCATGGTGCGGAAAACTTCTCCGACCGGAGCGAGATAGTAATCGGCAATCCAGCGGCCGAGTTCGAGCAATTGCAGGTCGAGCACGGGCACAGCGTCGAGCACGGCAAGAATATTCTTTGTGGTGACGGAAGGCTTCCGGTCGTGCAGTTCGACGACGATGCCGGTCAGGCGCTGCTGGCGGAATGGGACCAGCACGCGGCCGCCGACGACGGGCGTGGCATCCGGGCGAACACGGTAGGTGAAGACCATGTCGAGCGGGACGGGCACGGCGACGTCACAGAATTCGGGCATTGATTTCAGAGGATAGCAGTGACGCTTGAGGAAAGGTACATCGTGAAATTATTCCGGTCTCAGTTTGTCGTGCTCACGAGAGCTGGTCGAGCTTCGCTCAACGGACAGCCGGGGGCGGCTGTCCCCACATGAATCTGTGCCACAGGGATCTTGCCTTGAACTGACAACCGCTTACTCGGCGGGCTTCTTGGGAGGCGCAATGCCCAGGAACTTCATGACCATCTGCAAGTCTTTCCAGGCTTCGCCTTTCTGCCGCGGGTCGCGCAGGAGATACGCCGGATGATAGGTCACGGCGAGCTTCGTTCCCTGCCAGGAAGGATCGCTGCTGCGCGCGCCGGCGGGCAGGAAGTCGTAGAAGCGGCCGCGTAGCTCCGACATCGAGGCATTCATGGCGAGCAGGCTTTTCGACGCGACCGCGCCCAGCGCGACCACGACCTTGGGCTTGATGACGGCGATCTGGCGCATGAGGAACGGGGAGCAGGTTTCGCATTCGTCGCGCTCGGGCGTGCGATTGCCCGGGGGCCGGCACTTCACCACGTTCGCGATGTAGACGTCCTCGCGGCGAATGCCCATGGCTTTGATCATGTTGTTGAGCAACTGGCCGGCGCGGCCCACGAAGGGCTCGCCCTGAGCGTCTTCGTCGGCGCCGGGGCCTTCGCCCACGAACATTAATTCGGCGCGCGGATTGCCTACACCGAAAACGATCTGCTTGCGGCCCTGCTGGTGGAGTTTGCAGCGCGTGCAATCGCCGAGGTCCTCGCGAATAATCCGGAGCGCGGCTACGGGATCGGTGATTCCGTACTCCGGCTTGGGAGCGAGCACGCCAGGATCATTTTCGCCGGCAACTACTTTCGGGGCTGGCTTCGTACTTGCGGCGGATTTTCTTGCGGCCATTTCTTCTCGCAGTTCCTGGGATGTGAACAAAGCTGGATCGTCCAGCTGGGCAAGCGATGATTCGGATGTGCCGGATTCGGAGACTCGCGGCCCGCGGCGGTAGAAGTCGTAGATACCCATCTCATGGCAGTAGCGCACGCGTTCGGCGAGCACTCGGCGCAGGTCGGGGTCGAGCACATTGGGCATTGGCTTCTCGATTGTAATGCAGTGGCGGACGGATGTGGCGGCGAAGGGCAGCGGGTTTCTCGTCGCTTCGCGCGTCAGAATGACAAAGTTCGATTCGAGCCGTCAGGCCTTTACGGGCGATTTGCGGTGCTGGCGAAGGCGCACAACCTGGTTGAGGACGTGCCGGGCAACTTCCCGCTTCGTGGTTTCGGGAACTTCGATAACCTCGTCGCGGCTGATGATGGTGACCGCGTTGCGATCGGAATCGAAACCAATACCCTCGCGGGAAACGTCGTTGACCACGATGGCGTCGAGATTCTTCGAGACTAATTTCTGTCGTGCATTCTCGAGAACATTTTCGGTTTCGGCGGCGAAGCCCACAATAATCTGCGAACTCTTCTTGAGCGAAAGTTCCTTCAGAATGTCGGGAGTGGCTTCGAGTTCCAGACTCAGCGGGCTCTTGCGCTTGATCTTCTGGTCAGAGACCGTTTTTGGGCGATAGTCGGAGACAGCAGCGGTCTTGATGACGATGGTCGATTGCGGCAGAAGTTTCAGCACGGCGTCGCGCATTTCTTCGGCGGACTCGACCCGCGTAATCTCCGCGGCTCCGGGAGCAGTAAGCGACGTTGGCCCGCTGACCAGAAGTACGCGCGCGCCGCGACGCAACGCGGACTCGGCGAGAGCGTAGCCCATGCGTCCGCTGGAGCGGTTGGTGAGATAGCGCACAGGGTCGATTTTTTCGCGCGTCGGGCCGGCAGTGATCAGCACCGTTTCGCCAGTCAGATCCTGGGACGCGCCGAGGGCTTCCATGACGGCGGCAACGATGGTCTGGCTTTCCGCCAAGCGGCCTGGGCCGGTCATTCCGCAAGCCAGGTAGCCGGCGCCGGGCTCGACAATTTTGACGCCGCGCTGCCGCAGGATTTGGAGATTCGCCTGCGTCGCCGGGTGGTTCCACATGTTCACATTCATCGCCGGAGCCACAACGACCGGCGCGGTGGTCGCAAGGTAAAGCGTGGTCAGGAAATCGTTGGCGATGCCCTGGGCGAAATGGGCCAGAACGTCGGCCGTGGCGGGCGCAACCACGAGTGCATCGATCGATTGTGCGACTGCGATGTGTTCGATGGCGGAGTCGAGATTGGGTTGATGCTCTTCGCCCAGATCGGACGCGCCGGGCGAGAACATGCCGGTGATGACTTTTTCTCCGGAGAGCGCAGCGAAGGTGAGAGGACGCACAAACTCCTGTGCGGCGCGGGTCATGATGACTTGCACGCGGATGCCGCGGTCGTTGGCCTGCTCCTGCAGCAGGCGCACAAGTTCCGCCGCTTTATAGGCTGCGATGCCGCCGGTGACGCCCAGTGCTACTTTCATAGAAATTGTTGATGGTTGATTTTTGATTGCTGATTCAAAGCCGTTGGTTGCGGCTGAGGCGTTCGCAATCAGCAATCACGAAATCGACAACATCCTTCAGTCCTGGCCCAGGGCCCGGTCGAGCGCGTCTTCGGCCTGCTCGGCGGCGGTGCGGGTTTCCGGAATCTCCCACTTCACCTTGCCGGCGCGGATTTCATCTTGCGCGATGCGGCAGGGCTTGCGGGAATTTGTGTCGACCACAGGAGGCGCACCGGATTGCAGTTGCCGGGCGCGCCGTGCTGCCACCAAAATATATCGGTAGTTGCTGTCAAAGCCTTCGATCAACTTCATTGGGACTCTCCCTCGAAAATCAAGTTTGAAGTCTAACCAGTGCCGAACGTCTCACTGCCGAACGGCGAACGTTGCGTCTCACCGAACACGGCCAACTCTCAGGCTTATCCCGCTCTCATTTCAGGAGCGGCTTCCGACGCCAATTCCGGCGTTCTTAAAATGATACCGCGAAATCTACGGACGTGCCGAAGCCGGAGGCGCACTAAAGGACGCTAGGATCGGGGCCACCCGGTCGCGGATATTCGCCAGCCGGTGACGGTCCGCCAGTTCCACAATTCTATTCTGCTCCGGGGAAAAATAAGGCTGCGACCGCCGCAAACGTTCCGACAGGACAATCGCCTCCAGGCTGTCGATCGATTCCTCGAGATCGTCGTTAATCAAAATATAGTCGTACTTATCGTAGTTCTCAATCTCACGACTGGCCGCGACCAACCGGCGGTGGATCACCTCTTCGGCGTCTTCGCTGCGCTTGCGCAGGCGCCATTCCAGCGTTTTGCGGTCCGGAGGCAACACAAAGATGCTGACGGCTCCGGGCAACTTTTGTTTGATTTGCCCGGCGCCTTGCACGTCAATGTCGAGCAAAAGATCGTGCCCTTTCTGCCCAGTCTCCTGTAGAAAACGCCGGGCCGTGCCGTAGTAATTTCCGTCAAAGTTGGCGTGCTCCAGAAACTCGTCATCGCGAATCATCTGCTCGAATTCTTCGCGCGAAACGAAGTGGTACTGCTTTCCGTTTTGCTCGCTGCCCCGGAGCGCACGTGTGGTGTAGGAGATCGAGAAATCGAGATTCGGAACGAGCTTGAGCAGTTCGTTGACCAGGGTCGACTTTCCCGAGCCGGAGGGCGCCGAGATAATGTAGATGAGCGGCTGGTAGATTGCAGTTGTGCTCATTCCAGATTGACTCATTCCAGGTTTTGCACTTGCTCGCGCGATTTTTCGATCTCCGCTTTCATGGCAAGGCCGGCTTCCGTGATCTTCAGGGCTTCGCCCGCGAGGCCAGAAGTCTTCGAGAGCAGGGTGTTGGCCTCGCGGTTCATTTCCTGCAGCAAGAAGTCGAGCTTTTTCCCGATCTCGCCGCCTGCTTCCAACAAACCCAGAAAATGCTGCACGTGGGTTTCGAGACGGACGATCTCTTCCTGAATGTCGCTGCGATCGACCAGCAGCGCCGCCTCCTGCAGTATCCGCTCCTTGTCGACAGTTGCACCGAGCAGTTCCTGCAGGCGGGACTGCAGCCGCTCGCTATAGTTTTGCAGCACGGCGCGGCGATGTTGCTGCACTTTCTTGCTGGCCTCGGCAAGGTGGAGCATGCGTTCGCGCAGTTCGCGGGCAATGCCGCGGCCTTCTTCCTCGCGCATCTGGTTCAGCCGATCGAGGGCCTCGCCGACCTTTGCCATCACAGCGGACTCAATTTCGCCGTCGGCGCTGTCATTGGCGGAATCGAGAGCGCCCGGAATACGAAGAACGGCATTCAGGTCAGGATCCGAAGCGAGCGAAAACTCGGCGGCCGCCGCCCGAAAAGCTGCGATGTAACCGCCGATGATGTCGCGGTTGAGCGAGAACGTCTCGTTGGTCGTGCGCTCCAGACTAAGTGAGACTTCGATGTGGCCGCGCCCGATCTTCTCTTTCAGCACGCGGCGGAGTTGCATCTCGAGCCCATCGGTGCCGGAGGGAAGCCGGAAATGCAGATCCAGAAAACGATGGTTGACGGACTTCAGCGACAGCGAGAACGCCATTCTACCGTTGGACTCGGGCGAACCGGCAAGGGCGGATAGGTTTGCGCCTTCTGGGCGCTGGATTTCACCTCGCACCTGCGAAAAACCTGTCATCGAGCGTATGGGCATAAGGGCCGTGTTCTTTTAAGTTTCAGCGACAGCTTTGGGCAAATCAACTTTGGGTGAATCGTTCTTAAGCAAGTCATCTTTATGCGAATCAGCGTTGGCGAATTGTAGCTCGTAAAGACGCCGGTAGGTACCTAACCTGGTCATCAGCTCTTCATGGCGGCCGACGTCTGCGATGGTGCCGTTTTCGATCACTACGATCCGATCGGCTCGGCGCACTGTTGAAAGCCGGTGCGCGATTACAAAAACCGTGCGGCCGCTCATCAGATTATGGAGAGCGGACTGTACCAGAGCTTCAGACTCGCTGTCGAGCGCCGATGTGGCCTCGTCCAGAATCAGCACGGGCGCGTCTTTCAGCAGAGCCCGTGCAATGGCGAGGCGCTGGCGCTCGCCGCCGGAAAGCCGCACACCGCGCTCTCCGATCACAGTATCGTATCCGGCGGGAAGAGCCACAATGAAATCGTGAGCCAGCGCGGCCCGTGCGGCAGCCTCGACGTCCTTCTGTGGAACCTGCGGTTGGCCGTAGGCGATGTTGTTGCGCACGGTGTCGTTGAACAGGATCGTGTCCTGGGTGACGATGCCAATCTGCGAGCGCAAAGAGGCGAGCGTTACATCGCGCACATCGTGGCCGTCGATCAGGATGCGGCCGCCGGTCACGTCGAAGAAGCGGGGGATCAGATGAACCAGCGTACTCTTGCCTGCGCCGCTGGAACCGACGACCGCGAGAATCTCGCCGCGCTCGACTTCCAGGTCAATGCTGCGCAGGATCTCACGGGAGTCGTCGCCATCCGCCTGGTAGGAAAAACTGACGCCTTCGAACTGAATGCTTCGCGAAAACCTTGGAAGAACTCTGGCGCCGGGCTTCTCGAGGACGACGTCCTCGGCGTCCATGAATTTGAATAGCTGCGAGGAGGCGCCCAGAGCCTGCTGAAAACTGTTATTGAAAACGGCGAACTTGCGCACTGGATTATAAAGAGCGAGCACCGCAGCGACGAACGTGACAAACGCGCCTAACGTGAATTCGTCATGAACGATCCGGCTGCGGCCGAGGAGCAGCAGCAGGGCGATCGCGACCGCTCCAAATGTATCCATGAGCGGAGAGCTGATGGCAGCGGCGGCGACGGAGCGCAGGTTGGCGCGAAAGAGGCGCTGCGCGGCAAAGCGGAATCGCGCCACTTCCCACGATTCCATTCCGAACGCTTTTACGATGCGGTTGCCGGTGATGGTTTCGTGCAAAATATTTTGCACGTCGGCCAACTGGTCCTGCCCGCGCCGGGTCGTCGACCGGACACGCCGGCCGATGCGAACGGCAGAAAAAATGATGAACGGGACGAACAGCAGCAACACCCAGGCCAGCTGACGGCCCAGAATTACTACCAGAACGGCGGTAAAGAGAAATGTGAAGAATTGCTGCAGGAACTCGGCCAGCACGCTCGACATGGCGTACTGCACGCGCTCAATGTCGTTGATGATGGTTGAGATCAGAGTCCCAGTCGAGTGTTTCTGGAAGAACGCGACCGAGCGGCGCAAAACCGAGTTGTACAGGTCATTGCGCAGGTTGGTGATCATGCCGAAGCCGGCATGGTTCACCAGGTAGGTTCCGGCATAGTCGAAGATTCCCTTGAGCAGGGTCGAGGCGACCAGCGCAAAAGCGACAATGTTCCAGGCGTTGTGAAAATGCGATGGAACGAAATGCTGAAGGTAAACCGGCTGGTTGATCTTTGGAATCGTGAAGAGAAGGATATTTTCCGAACCAGAGGCTGGATTCAGGACTCGATCGAGGATCGGCTTCAGCAAAAGAAGCCGAAACGCCTCGAGGAACCCGACAGCCGCGAGCAGCAAAATACCCGGGAGCAGTTGCAGCAGGAACGGGAGCACGTACCGCACGAGGCGCGTCAGTTGCCGCATGGGACTCCTGCGCGGTCGAGGCTGCAAGCGCCTGTTGCCGGTCGAATGGGCATGAGATGCAAGGCCCTATTCTACTTGAGCCGCGCGGCGGAAATGGGCGTTTTCGCCTTCTCGGAGCTAACCGCAGTTAACCACAGAGGACACGGGGGACCCAGAGGAATCCAGAGAGCTTTTGGAATCTCACTTGTCTGGCGAGCACAGGGTGGAGCGGATACGGCGGCGTCGACATAAGAAAGCTCGGCGCCTACTTCGGGCTGTCGCGATGGACCACCTTCACTCGGTATCCGCCATTACGAAGTTTCTTGCCCACGTCTTCGGCGATCATGACGGATCGGTGCTGCCCACCGGTGCAGCCGAACGCAATCGTCAGGTAGCTCTTGCCTTCATTGATGTAATGCGGCAGCAGGTAGACGAGCAGATCGGAGATGCGCGAGATGAACTCGCGGGTCTGCGGAAACGATCGTATGTATTTGGCGACGCGGGGGTCGCGCCCGGTCAGCGGCCGGAATTCCGGGACGAAGTGTGGGTTGGGCAGAAAGCGCACGTCGAAGACCAGGTCGGCGTCCTCGGGAACGCCCTGGCGGAATCCGAAGCTGACGCAGGAAACCAGAATGCTCTTTTCCGCAGACTGCTCCTGAAAGCGTTCGGTGATGTGCGCGCGCAGTTCGTGCACATTGAATTTGGAAGTATCGATGACGAGATCGGCGACCTTCCGAATCGCGCCAAGATGGCGGCGTTCCGCTTTCAGCGCGGACTTTACGGGTGAGTCCGTGCCCAGGGGATGCGGGCGGCGGGTCTCACTAAAACGGCGCACCAGAACGGTGTCGGAAGCTTCGAGGAATACCACCTTGGTCGGGATCATGCGGCCGACTGACTTCAGGATTGCGGGAAGTTGTTCCAGGGTGGAGCCTTCGCGCACGTCCACGACCAGCGCGGTGCGGCGAATTTCGCTCGACTGCACGGCCAGGTCGGCAAACTGCGGGATGAGTTGCACCGGCAGATTGTCGACGCAGTAGTAGCCCAGGTCCTCGAAGGCCTTCAGTACCGAGGCCTTCCCCGAACCGCTCATGCCGGTGATGATGACCAGTTCCGGCGAATGCTGCGCAGTGTGGGATGGTTTTTTCCCTCCGGCCTTCGACTTTTTCTTTGTCTGGCCGGCAGACCGACGGGGCTTCATAAACTGGATAGTAGCAGAATCAGAAATCCAGATTGTGTCCCGCCCCCGTGGGCAGGTAAGCTATGGCGTCATGAAAAAGTTCGAAGATCTTACCGAACGTGAAGTGCTGGCCCTGGCGATTGCCCTGGAAGAAGAAGATGAGCGCGTGTACTCCGACTTTGCCGAGGGTTTGCGGCAGGACTATCCCGCAACCGCGTCGATGTTTGACGGCATGCGGGAAGAGGAATCAGGACATCGGCGCCGCCTGCTCGAGCTCTTTCAGAAGAAGTTTGGCGAACATATTCCGCTGATTCGGCGGCAGGATGTGCGCGGCTTTGTGGAGCGCCCAGCGCTTTGGCTTGTGCGTCCTTTGCGGATTGAGGCCGTGCGCAAAGAGGCGTCGACCATGGAAGTGGAGACTAGGCGTTTCTACGAAAAAGCTGCTGTACGCACTCAGGATGCAAGCATCCGGCAACTCTTGGATGACCTGGCCCGGGAAGAACGCGAGCATGAAGAACGCGCCCAGGAACTCGACAAGCAGAAACTGCCGGACAACGTGAAGGCTGACGAAGAAGTCGCGCAGCGGCGGTTGTTCGTTTTGCAGATTGTGCAGCCGGGTTTGGCGGGACTGATGGATGGATCGGTGTCGACGCTGGCGCCGGTGTTCGCCGCGGCATTCGCCACCATGAACAGCTGGACCGCCTTTCGGGTCGGCCTGGCAGCGTCAGCCGGAGCGGGCATCAGCATGGGCTTCGCCGAAGCGCTTTCGGACGACGGAAGCTTGACTGGCCGCGGACATCCGTGGGTGCGCGGAGTGATTTGTGGGGCCATGACGGCACTGGGCGGCATCGGCCACACCATGCCTTTTTTGCTGAGCGACTTCCGCATGGCGATCTGGGCTGCGAGCGTCGTGGTAGTCGCGGAGTTGGCGCTGATTACATGGATCCGGCACCGCTATATGGATAGTCCGTGGTTTTCGGCGGCGCTGCAGGTTGGGTTGGGCGGAGTGCTGGTGTTCATCACCGGGTGGCTGATTGGGAGCTCTTGATTAAGAACTAGAAATTAGGAGTGCCTGCCTCCCCCAGAGGTGACTGGTGGAAATCGGCGCGCGGTGGACTTGTCGCCGAGTCTACTGCGTATTTTTCACTACCATGCAAGGACCTCCCGCAGAACAGCGTCCTAGCGCATAGAGTCCGATGTATGGGTCACTGCTGGAGGACAAGAAGGGTGGCCCGCTCATATTGTCTTGCAAGGTTGTGCTGTTGACGTTCACACACTGGTTGGCAATGCCGGTGAGGGCGACGTCATAGGTCGCCGGCGCGCCGGACGTCGAGCTACCCACAACAACTGCGATCTGGCCCGCTTTGCCGGTGAGTGTGCCGATCGACACATTGGAAACTTCAACGCCGTCGGTCACGCAGTTTCCGGAAATCGTTCCGAAGGTGCACGGAGACGTGGACGAGACATTCCCAATGGCAAGCCCCGTCTGTGCATACTCGATATGACTGTTAGTGAAGGCCGTCGAAACACCGAAGATCACGACTGCCGTGCCCGTGAGATATCCGGCTGCATGGCCGGTAACGGTGATGTCGCTAAACTCACGAATCGATCTGGCGACGGAACTGCCGCTGATTTGGGTTCCAGGCCCATCTACCTGCAAGCCAACCGCAGCATTGCAAGCCGAACCGCAATTGGAAGTGTAGGCAATTTCGATATTCCGGTAGGGGCCGCTGTTCGTCGCCCCAGGGTGGCTCGCATCATTGGCGTTGGCGGCGCTCACGTGCAGTCCATAGGAAGGAGCGTCCCAGATTTGCACCTGGTCCACCATTGAGTTCTCTTCCGCTTCATTGTTGAAAATGCCAATGCAACCGGTCTGAGCATTGCAATCCACAGTCAGGTTCCTGATGATGATCCCAAACCACGGCCCCCCCTTTGTGGCACTGGCGCCCATTTGCAGGATAGGACTGTTGGTGGGAAATGAATTGCCAGCTCGGATAACGGTGTTGACGCCATAACCGCTGCCGACGGTTGTGTTTCCACCGCCAATTCCGATCAGCGAAGTGTGCGAAGGCACATACCAGGTGGTGCTCGTAGTGATGATTGCGTTACCAAGCAGCAGGACACCGTTCGGCAGCAGAGACGTGCCGCTGGGGGTGAATGGACTTGATTCACAAGTCCAGCTTCCCGTGAAACCCCGCGCATCCACCGTCACACTGTTCACATTTGGTGGCGTAGTGCCAGTCGGCGGCTGCCCGAGCACCATACCCCATGCGGTATTGATCCTGGCGCAAATGTCGGTGCCGCTGGTTGCCACATAGGCGTCAATGTATGACGTACTGACCGCGGTGCCGGTGGATCCCGGGCTGTAGATGATCGGGTTTCCAGCGGTTTGTGCGGCCAATAACGTTGGCCCGGCAATAAGGGAAAGAGTTAGGAGGGCCAGAAAATGACGGGATCGCAGCACGGCCGTTGCACGAACAGCTCGCAAGGGTCTCATGGTGGTTCTCCTTGTTGAAGAGTGTTGTGGGGGCCCTAAGGGGGAGGGAGGGAAAGTGTATTTCGCGCTGGAGGGACTGTCAAGTTGAATTTCAAGCGACCGCAAGCGAACAAGAACCGGAGCTAAAATCCTCACTTCTCGCAAAGGACGCGAGAAATGGGGCGCCCGTCTCGATTTAGCTGACAGCTGAAAGCCGATAGCTGACAGCTGGCTACGGAACTTCGATCAGCTCCATCTTCCCTTCTTTAGTGCGATGCAGGATCATCACTTTGCCTTTGGGGTCGCGGAAGACGAAGACATCGCGGTCTTTGAAGTGGGCTTCTTTGATGGCTTCTTCGAGGGTCATGGGGCGCATGGCGACGGCTTCGTCGGAGCGGACCAGATGGACCTCGGTGGTTTTCGCCACGGCGGGATATTTGTGCACCATGACGGGGACGGCGGTTTTTTCCGAGGTGCCGATTACGGTCTGCAATTCGGCCTGCGCGTCGCCGCCATCGATCCGCACGGAATGGCCGTTCCACTTCTTCACTTCTTCGGTTTTGCGCGCGGAGCGTTTCTTTGACATCCAGCGAGTCTTGTATTTGACGGCCTGTTTTTCGAGATGGTCGAGAGCTTCGCTGACAGCAATGGTCATGTCCTTGGCCTGAGCCAGTCCGACGATGGGGCCATTGCGCGGGCTGATGGTGATTTCGGCTTTGTGGCGATGCTTCTCGACGGCGAGGATGACTTTGCTGTCGAATCGGTCGCCCAGAATTTTGCGGATTTTTGCGAGGCCGGTCTCTACTTCTTTGCGGATGCTGGAAGTAACTACGTAGTGTCGGCCAGTGTATTCCACGTTCATGAGCGCCCCCTCATAGTCTTCATCATCGGATAAATCGGGCACTGCATTAAGAACCGATTGAGTAGTTGAGTAATTTGGTAATTGAGTAATTTGAAAGCTGTCAACTCGCGGGTTTCTTCAATTCCCCAATTACTAAATTACACAATTACCCAATTCACTTCTTGACCCGGCGCTGGTGTGTGCTGGGGATGCGCATGTCTTCGCGGTATTTGGCCACTGTGCGGCGAGTCACCTGGATGCCTTGCGATTGCAGAATCCTGGTGATCTGCTCGTCGGTCAAGGGACGGCCGGGATCTTCTTCCTCGATGAGCTTTTTGACGCGGCGCTTGAGGATCAGCAGCGACGTGCCGCCGCCCTCGGGGCCCTGTACGCTCTCGCTGAAGAAGTAGCGCAGCTCGAATACGCCTTGCGGTGTGTGCGCATACTTGCTGGAGACCGCGCGGCTTACCGTGGAAGGATGCACGCCGATTTCTTCCGCCACCTCCTTGATCATCATGGGTTTGAGTTGATCGATACCGCGTTCGAGGAAATCCTGCTGGCGGGCGACAATGCAATAACAGACCTTGGTGATCGTCTGCTTGCGCTGCTCAATGTTCTTGATGAGCTGGATGGCGCTCTTGTAGCGCTCTTTCACGTAGTCGCGCGTACTCTTTTCATTGGTGCCGTCGCGCGTGACCAGTTTCTTGTAGGCGGGATTCAGGCGAAGCTGGGGCAGATCTTCGTCATTCATGATGACCAACCACTCGTCGCCGTGCTTCACAAAAGCCACGTCGGGCTCGATGAGCCGCGGCATCACTTTGTTGTAGCGCAGGCCGGGGCGCGGATCGAGCGTGCGGATGTAGTCGAACGCAGCTTGGACGGCTTCGATGGGACGGCCGATCGCTTTGGCAATCTCTTTGTGCTGCTTGTTCTGCAGACCGCGCAGATGCTGGTCGACCACCGCCGTCGCATCCTGAAGGACCTGAGCCGTGCCGTTGCCGTTCTTGTGCAGCGCGAGCTGGGCTTGATGATATCGGAGTTGGCAGAGGAGGCAGTCTCGTAAATCACGGCAGGCTACGCCGGGAGGATCCAGTTGACGGACAACTTCCAGAGCTTCCTGCAGGTCGGCGGCAGTGAAGTTTGGCTTATAGATCGGGACGGCGGGATGGACCGCGCGCTCCGGTGCTGGAGCCACAGCGGCGGCCGAGTCGCCAGAGCGCGAGGAGAAAGACGCTTCGGCCAGCGGCTCAGAAATCGACACTTTCTCGGCACTCTCGCTAGCGGCGCTCTCAGAATTCGCCCCGGCGTCGAGATCTAGATTCGTCTCGCCGTCGTCATGAGTGTCGCCATGAATGTCGTTATGAGTAACACCCGAATCGGCGATTCCGCCGATGGAGGAGAAGTCTTCCGAATCTGCGGCCGGTTCCGCACCGGGCGTTTCCGCTGCTTCCGTTAAGCCGAGGGCGTGCGCCTCGCTCACGATGTTCTTCGCGGTCTGGGCGTCGGCTTCGGGCGGGGCTGGCGGGGCGACGCCGAGCAACTCGTCGTCGCTGGCGATGAGGTATCCATCTTCGTTCAGATTGCCGATGATGATGTCGGCGGCCTCGCGCACTTCGCGGCGCAGGCTGAGCGCGCCCAGCTGCCAGGCGAGGTGGTCCGTGAGATTCGTCGGCTTGGAGAGGAAGTTTTCGAACGACGGGCGCTCGATGTCTTCCATCTCGCTGTGGGTGCGATAGCCGGGGTCGAGATAATCCTGGAAGAACGAACCGAAGTCGATCTCTTCGAAGGGATCTTTCTTTTCGGCTGCGGTGGTCGGGTTTTCTTCATTGCTCGCCACGGCGGCGCGCTCGCGGTCCTCTTCCTTCTTGCCGACTTCGTCGAGCAGCGGAACCGACTCTTCGAGTTCTTCGAGGACCGGGTTCTCGACCATCTCAGCGGTGATCATGTCCTTGAGCTCAAGCTTGTTGAGCGCGAGGACGGAGACCATCTGCACCAGGCC
>JBEKRY010000053.1:0-22843 GCA_049517555.1 Candidatus Sulfotelmatobacter sp.
GCTCGCCCGAAAGCACTTTTTCCGACAAGGCAGAGGACGCGGTGAACGACGTGGCGTACTGGAAGACATAATACGAATTGTAGAAATGGGGGATGAAGGCCCACTCGTTGGCGACGTAATCGTCTACGATGCACACGCCCTGATCGTGGCCGTAGTACTTCTTTACGATCTCGGAGTAAAGTTTCGAGAGAGAGTCACCGGTGAGCGGCTCGCCTTTTTCAACCATTTCGTGCATGCGAAGTTCAAATTCCGCGAACTGAGTTTGCCGGAAAACGGTGCCCTTAATGCCCTCCAGATAGTTTCCCAGTAAGGAAAGCCGGGTGGCGTCATCTTTGGTCTGCTTGAGCGTGTAATCGATGAGAAGAGCCTCGTTGAAGGTGGAAGCGACTTCCGCCACAAAAATCGGATACGACGATGAGGCATAGGGCTGAGTTTTATTGGAGAAGTAGCTGTGCATGGTATGGCCGAGTTCGTGAGCGATCGTGCTCATGTCGTCATACTTCCCGTTGTAGTTCAGGAGCATGTAGGGGTGAACGTCGTAGGCCGCGCCATTGGAATAGGCGCCGGAAGTTTTGCCCTCGGTGGGATACATGTCGATCCACCGCTCCGTGAAAGCCCGCTTTGCACCGGCGGCATATTCGGGGCCAAGCGGCGCAAGCGCTGCCAGGATATTCTTTTCAGCCACGTCAACCGTATATCTGGTGTCGACCGAAGATACGAGAGGCGCATATAGATCGTAATAGTGGAGATCAGGAAGCCCAAGCATGCGTTTGCGAAGCTTCAGGTAGCGCTGAAACGTAGGCAGATTGCGATTGACTCCCTCGACTAACCTCGAATACACGGACACTGGAATGTTGGGCTGGTCCAGCGTGGCATGCAGGTCGGTGTCGTAATTGCGCGCACGGGCGTAGAAGACGGAAGTCTCCACGTTGGAATTCATCATGGAGCCGAAGGTACCGCGATATTTTCCCAGCGCGGTGAAAAAAGCTTCCATGACTTTCTGGCGGTCTTCGCGGGAACGCGAAGCGCGGTAGAGCGAAAATGCTGCTTTGTCGAGCTTGACGGTCTTGCCGTCGCTCAGGGTGACGGAAGGATAGGGAAAATCGGCATCGGCAAAGATGCCGTAGACGCTGGATGGGCCGCTGGCCATTACGGAGGAGGCGGCCAGGAGTTTTTCTTCGGCGTTGCTGAGCGTGTGGGCGCGGCGACGCGAGATGTCATCGAGGTAGTGGCGGTAAACACGCAGGCGAGGCTCTTGCGTCAGAAATCGCTCGATGGTCGCGTTATCCATCTTGAGGATTTCGGGTTCGATGAAGGCGGATTCGGTGCCGAGGACGGAGCCGAGCTGAATCATTTCCTGCTGCATGGCCTGATAGGAGCTGACGCGCGTGTCCTGGTCAGAATTCAGGCTCGCGTATACGAACAGGCGCGAAAGCTCTTTGTCGTAGGAGCTTTGCGTCTCCAGCGCATCGGCCAGCCGGGATGCCGACGAAGCCAGCGTGCCTTGAAACTTCCGCAGGCTCGGCAACTCGGACGCAAGCTTCTCCTTCGCCGCACGCCACGCCTGATCGGACGGATAGATGTCCGTGAGATTCCATTTGTACTGGTCTGGAACTTTGCTGCGGTCATGCTCCTGAGCTTGCGAAACGACTGCTGCAAGCGCGAACAGCACAAGCGCAACGGGGAGGTGGCGCAGGACGATGGCAAGATCAACGTGCATAGGCGATGCTCCTTCGCAATTAGACGGATTCTCGGATAAAAGAGAAGCTGGATTCGAGCCCAGCGATCAGGAATCTCAGATATTGTAAGTGCTAGACTGACTCGACGTTGGTACCGATCTCGGTGTAAATCAGCATCACCTAATTCATGCTCGTCCAGAACGAAAAACTAGGCCTCATCGCGGGAAATGGCAAGTTTCCGTTTCTCGTGCTGGACGCGGCGCGGGCGCAGGGATATGAAGTCGTGGTGGCTGCGATCAAGGAAGAGACTTTTCCCGAGATCGAATCGCATGGGGCGGCGGCGGTTCACTGGTTTTCGCTTGGGGAATTGTCGAAGCTGATTGAGATGTTTCAGCGCGAGGGTGTGCGGCGCGCCGTCATGGCGGGGCAGGTGCGGCACAAGCAGATTTTTTCGAGCATCCGGCCGGACTGGCGGCTGGCCAAGCTTTTGCTCTCGCTGACGACGCGGAATACCGACTCGCTGCTGGGCGCGATTGCGAGAGTGTTGGCTGATGAGGGCATCACGCTGGAAAATTCCACTGGACTGCTCGAACCGTTGTTGGTGAAATCCGGCGTGCTGTCCGCGCGCGGGCCGACCGAACAGGAACGCAAAAATATTGATTACGGACGAAGCGTGGCCCGGCAGCTGGCGCAGCATGACATTGGCCAGACCGTCGTGATCGCCGAATCGGCTTGCGTGGCGGTGGAAGCGATGGAAGGCACGGACGCGACGATTGAGCGCGCGGGGCAGATTATGCGGTCTTTATCTTTGTCGGCGCCTCTGCCTGGGGATGCGTCGACGCTGAGCCGCGCTTTAACCGTGGTTAAGATCGCGAAGCCGAACCAGGATATGCGCTTCGATGTGCCGGTGGTCGGGTTAAAGACGATTGAGGTAATGCGGGCGGCGGGGGCGACGTGTCTTGCTCTGGACGCGGGCAAGTGCCTGTTGCTGGATGGGCAGAGAATTATTGATGCGGCGAACGAGGCTGGTATCGCGATAGCGGCAGAGGGAACTTAAGAAAACATGAGAGGCAAGAAAGGAATGAAGTCCGAGGGCGCACGCATTGCCGATCAGCTTCGGCGCGCGTTTGACGGCAGCGCATGGCATGGGTCGGCTCTGCTTGAGCTGCTGTCGGATGTCGATGCGGCTACGGCTGCGGCCAAGCCGGTTCCTGAAGCTCACAGCATCTGGGAACTGCTGCTGCACATTGCGGTTTGGGATGACGCGGGGTTGCGCCGGCTGAGTGGGAAAAAATGGCAGCCTACGGGGCTGGCGAATTTTCCGCGGGTGACGAAGCCGACGGAAGCCGCTTGGCGCAAGGCAGTAACGGCCACTAAACGGACGCATGACAGACTCGTTAGAACGGTTGCCGCTCTGCCGGACTCGCGGCTCCGTGAGCGCTGTCCCGGGAAACGGTACGATTTTTATCACCTGCTGCACGGGATCGCGCAGCATGAGCTTTATCACGCGGGGCAGATTGCGATTTTGAAGAAGGCCTGCTCCGGCAGGGGCTAAAGCCCTTCCGAAAACAGAGACTTTACCGCGGCGCTGAAGCGCCGCTCTTCCACGGTCGTGCGGGCGGTGTCGGCCCAGACCCCCCGCTTCACCATTTCTTAAAGATCACGGCTACTGCCGCGACGATCAGCGCGAAGCCGGCGAGGTAGTTCCAGCGCAGCGGCTGTTTCAGGTAGAGCACCGAGAACGCGGCGAAGACCGTCAGCGTAATTACTTCCTGGATGGTCTTGAGTTGCGCAGCGCTGAACTCATACGAGCCGATGCGGTTCGCCGGCACCTGGAAGCAGTATTCGAAAAATGCGATCAGCCAGCTCACCAGGATTACCTGGTAGAGCGGGACGTCGCGATATTTGAGGTGTCCATACCAGGCGAAGGTCATGAAGATGTTGGAGATGGTGAGCAGGGCGATCGTCTTCATGGAGCGGTGAGTCCTTTCCGGGGTTGATTTGCCGCGTGCAAACAGTCGACGGAGGAATCCCACGTCTCAAAAGCGAGACGTTGGCCACCCGGCGGTCCGGTAATCCAGATGCTCTTTGGATGGATTCCGTTTACAATTCTTTTCCGGCAACCGGCCATCGAGAATTTTTCCTGCCAGCGCAGAGTCCGCCATCGCGAGGTCCGATTTCCGTCGCCGTCGTGGGCGTGGGCGTTTTCGGGCGCAATCATGCCCGCGTTTACAAGGAACTCGAACAGCAGGGGGAACCGGTGCGGTTGCTGGGAGTGGTTGACCCGGACCTGAACCGCGCTGATGCGGTGGCCAGTGAGTTCGGCTGCAAGGGCTTCAGCTCCGTGCATCAGATGCTGACCACCCATAGCGAGCTGCAAGCCGCGTCGGTCGCGTCTCCAACGGTACATCATCTGGCGGTGGCGCAGGAGTTGATGCAGGCCGGAGTCGACGTCCTCATCGAGAAGCCGCTGGCGGCCACGCTGGCTGAGGCCGAACAACTGGTCGCGCTCGCGGCCCGGCACAAGCGCATTGCGCAAGTCGGGCATCTCGAGCGCTTCAATCCCGCGGTACGCGCAACCGTTCCTTTGCTGACCCAGCCTATGTTTTTTGAGGTGCACCGGCTCAGCGTATTTAGTCCGCGATCGCTCGACGTGGATGTGGTGCTCGATCTGATGATCCACGATCTCGACATTGTGCTGACGTTTGCCAACTCTCCGGTGAAGGAAGTGCGAGCGGTGGGACTGCCCATTTTGTCGGGAAAAGTGGACATCGCGAACGTGCGGCTGGAATTCGAATCGGGCTGCGTCGCGAACTTTACTGCCAGCCGCGTTTCCACCGAGCGCGTGCGGAAGCTAAGATTTTTTCAGCCGCGGCAATACGTCTCGCTCGACTACGGACGGCAGGAAGTTCTGGTCTTTACGGTTGGTCAGGATGGAGCGGCACCCGGAACGCCTTCCGTGAATCCTCAGATTGGCATGAGCAAGCCTCCGGTCGCCTCGGAAGAGCCGCTCCACGCCGAGCTGAAGTCGTTTCTTCGGGCGGTGCGGGAACGCTCGACTCCACTTGTTCCGGTTGAAGACGGCCAACGCGCCCTGGCGCTCGCGCTGGAGATTGTAGCGGCCATTCGCGACCACGGGAAAAAAGTGGATCTCGCGGGCATCGCCAAGACCGGGCATTAAAAGCGCCGCGCAGACGGCCCCTTAGACTCCGCTCGGGGCAGGCTCGGGTGGCTGTCCTACATGAATCTCCTAAACTTCCCATAAATCTTTTTCGGTTTCTATCCCTATAGTGCTCACATAAATCCCTTCGGGGGCAGCGCGCTTCATTTACATATATTTACAGGGCTAAGTCGTGAGCGATTTGTGGTGAGCGGAATCGGCCGAAAGATGCGAAAATAGTAAGGAAGCCGGTTGGAGAGCACCGCGCGCGCATTGGATCACTTCCCCAAGGCTGGATGCAACGCCGGGGGTGTATTCAGTGTCTAACGAACAGTTGTCTTTGTACTTAAGCTTCTTTAAGGCTCATATTTTTCAAGGCTCTCTAGCTAGGCTTTACAGCTAAACCCAGCGCATGCCGATCACGCAAATTCCATTCCAGGATCCCGTGGCTCCGCCCGAGAAGCCGCAACCGGAGCAGCTCGGCCTCTACGACACAGAGGACTGGGACACCCCGGACAGCCCTGAGAATGCGCATGTAGTGCCGCATCTGCTGATCCAGTTGCAGGACGATCTAGCGCGCTCCCGGCGCCGCGAGGCGATCTGGATTTCGATCATCGTCCACCTGGTCCTCGGGATCGTGTTGTGGAACTTCAACTGGATTGGGAAGTACATTGGCTGGCACACGGCGGTGGTGGTGCCGCTCGACTCGAAAAACAACAACCTGACTTTTCTGACGCTGCCACCCGATTTGCAGAAGCCCACGCGGCGGCCCAACACGAATATTGCGTCGGATAAAGACCGCATTGCGATGTCGCGCCATCCTGAGCTTGATCCTAAAGAGATGCGGAAGACTCTGGTGTCGCCGCCTCCGGGCGCTCCCGGGATGCGCGGGCCGCGCGCGCCGCAACCGGCGCCAGCGCCGCAAACTCAAGCACAGAATCAGCCACCAGCTCCGCAGCCGCAGCAGCAGGCGCCGCGTCCGCAGTTCGAGAACAACCAGACGGCGCAGCTGCAGATGCCGGCGCGCCCTAAGAATGATTTCAGCAAGTACGAGGCGATGACTCCGGGCGAGGCGATTCAACAGGCTACGGAGGGCGTGGCGAAAAACCGCGCAGCCGGAGGCGGTCAGGAGGGCGGGTTCGGTCTGAACAGCCCCGCGCACGGAAGGCAGTACGGCAATCTTGAGATTCTCAGCGACACGCAGGGAGTAGATTTCGCGCCCTATCTGCAGCGCGTTTTGCAGGAGGTTCGGGAGCACTGGTACGAGCTGATTCCCGAATCCGCCACGATGAAGAAGGGCAAGCTGGCCTTGGAGTTTGCCATCATGAAAGATGGCCATGTGCAGGGCCTGATGCTGAGGCAAACTTCCGGCGATGCTGCACTGGACCGCCCGGCGTGGGGTAGCATCACCGGATCGGATCCATTTCCGCCGCTGCCGACCGAATTCACGGGACCGTATCTCGCGCTGCGCTTCCGCTTCTACTACAACCCGGACAAGGGCGAGATCGAGTAGCGCTGAAACCCGCCAGCCTTGGAACACATTTCCTCGCGTTCAAAGTACCTGCTACATTTTGAGGCGTGGTTCCCTCCGAAGAGTACGTGCAGCGCCGGAATGACCGGCAGTCGCGCGTAGCCCACTACGAACGAATTCATATCCGCCTCGGCAACGCCCGCCTTCTCCTGTTTGTATTCGCGCTGATTTTGGCTTGGGCTTCATTTGGGGCGCATTACCTCTCGCCTTGGAAGTTGGTTGTGCCGATAGCGGCGTTCGTGGCCATCTCGGTTTATCATTCGCGGATTCTTCGGGCTCGCGAGGTGGCCGAGCGCGCCGTCGCCTTTTATGAAAAAGCCCTGGCTCGCGTGGAAGACCGTTGGTCGGGGTCCGGCGAAACGGGTGACCGCTTCGACGATCCCCATCACGTGTACGCCGCCGATCTCGACCTGTTCGGCAAGGGCAGCCTGTTTCAACTTCTCTCGACCGCGCGCACCCGCATGGGAGAAGACACGCTGGCGGCGTGGCTGCTGGCTCCCTCAAGCGTAGAAAAAATCCGTGAACGGCATGCTGCGCTGAACGAACTACGCGACCAGATCGATCTGAGAGAGGATCTGGCGGTGCTGGGCGACGACGCCGGCGTACGCCTGCATCCCGAGGCGCTGTTGAAGTGGGCGGAATCTCCAAACCGGATGAAGCCGTTGTGGTTTCGATGGCTGTCACCGGTTCTGGTCGCACTGGCAGTCTTGGCCGCAGTGGTCTGGGCCGCGTGGGGAACCGCAACGCCGCTGGTAGTGATCATCGTGATCGAGGCGATCATCACTTACAGCCTGAAGAAGCCGATCGAGGAAGTTCTGCACGGAACCGAGCATGCATTTCGCGATCTGGATCTGCTTTCGGGCGTGCTGGCGCGAATGGAAGCGCACAGGTTTCAGGCGCCGCGGCTGCAGACGCTGCAGCGGGAGCTCGTATCCAGCGGGCTGCCGAGTTCGCAAACGATCGCGCGGCTGCGTACTTTGGTAGACCTGATCAACTCGCGTCATGACTTCGCGGTGCGAATTCTCGACGTTCCGCTGATGTATTCGGTGCAACTGGCGTTCGCGACGGAACGCTGGCGGCAGGCACACGGCAGTGGGCTGCGTTTGTGGGTGAATGCCGTCGGAGAGATGGAGGCGTTGCTTTCGCTGGCGGCTTACAGCTTTGAGCATCCCGCCGATCCGTTTCCGGAGTTTGTGGAGGGTGCGGCGTGCTTCGACGGCGAAGAGCTTGGGCATCCGATCGTGCCTGCGGCGGTGTGCGTTCGTAACAACCTCAGCATCTGCGGAGAAACGCGGGTTCTTCTGGTCAGCGGTTCGAACATGTCGGGGAAGAGCACGCTGCTGCGGGCGGTCGGGATGAATGTGGTGCTGGCCATGGCGGGCGCGCCGGTGCGAGCGCGGCGTCTGCGGCTCACTCCACTGCAGGTGGGCGCCAGCATTCGCGTCAACGATTCCCTGCAGGAGGGCAGCTCGCGTTTTTATGCGGAGATTACGCGGCTGAGACAGATCGTTAATTTAGCGGGCGAGGATTTGGCAGGCGTAGATTTGGCTGGTGGTGCTCCGCCGCTGCTGTTCTTGCTGGATGAATTGTTGCAGGGTACGAATTCGAACGATCGCCGCATTGGGGCCGAGGGCATCGTGAATGCGCTGGTGAGTCGCGGCGCGATCGGACTGGCAAGCACGCATGATCTGGCGCTGACCGGCATCGGCGGTGCGGTCGCGGGCCATCTGCATAACGTACATTTTCAGGATGAACTGGCCAACGGACGAATCACCTTCGACTACAAGTTGCGCGACGGCATCGTCACGAAGAGTAACGGACTTGAACTGATGCGGTCGATTGGGCTCGACGTGTAGGTCGTCTGGTCTCTACCAGATTCGGCAGCGGCTTTCGTTCACCATGGGCGCGCCCGCCTTACAGTGGAAGGCTCGCTGAAATTCCGGCATGTTTGAGACCACGCCGTTGGTGCGATATTTCTCCGGCGAGTGCGGATCGACGGTGGCGCGCAGGCGCTTGGTTTCGTCGCGCGTCTGGCCGCACCAGCTCTGGCCATAGCCGACGAAGAAGCGCTGGTCGGGGGTGAGATCGTCAATCGGTTCCAGCGCTTGTCCCTTCGTGTCATCCTTCCACGCCAGATAAGCCAGAAGCAATCCGCCCAGGTCGGCGACGTCTTCGCCGAGCGTCAGCTTGCCGTTAATTTTGATGTCGTCGATGATCGTGTAGCTGGAATACTGGTTGGAGATGCAGCTGGCGCGCTTCTCGAATTCCTTGGCGTCCTCGGCAGTCCACCAGTCGCGCAGGTTTCCTTGAGCGTCGAACTGGCGGCCTTCATCGTCGAAGCCGTGGGTAAGTTCGTGGCCGACGGTGCCTCCGGTGTCGCCGTAGTTGGGAGCCGCGTCAGACTTGGGATCGAATGCGGGAGGCTGCAGCACGCCGGCGGGGAAGTTGATGTCGTTCATCTGCGGATCGTAATAGGCGTTCACCGTCGGGGGTGTCATGCCCCATTCGCCGCGGTCGACGGGCTTGCCGATCTTGGCGAGCTGGCGGTCGAATTCGAATTTGCGGGCGCGCTCGACGTTGCCGAGTTCGTCGCCGCGGATGATTTCAAGCTTGCTATAGTCGCGCCACTTGTCGGGATACCCGATTTTGTTGGCCATGCCATGCAGCTTGGCCAGCGCCTGCTGCTTGGTGGCAGCTGACATCCAGGGCAACCCGGTGATGTCCTGTTCCATCTCTGCCTGAATTTCTTTCACTATTTTCAGCGCCTGCTGCTTGGCTTCGGGGCTGAAATATTTTTCCACATAGGCCTGGCCGAGAGCCTCGCCAAGATAATCGTCGACGTATTCCGTGCAGCGCTTCCAGAGCGGCTTGAGTTCCTGCTGGCCGCGAAGAGTTTTGCTGTAGAACGCGAAGTTCTCGTTGACGAATGCTGGGGAGAGGTGGGCGGCATCGGCATGAACCAGATGCCAGCGCAGATAGGTCTTCCAGTCCGCCAGACTTTCGGCTTCGAGCGTCGCGTTCAGGGTTTTGAAGAAACCGGGCGAGGCGACGTTCAATGACGCCAGCGAAGGCATTCCGACCTTGGCGAAATAAACCTGCCACTGGAACTCGGGAGAAATCTTTTCCAGCTCCGCGCTGGTCATTTTATGGTCGAGAGCTTTCGGATCGCGGCGTTCAACGCGGGTCATCGAGCCTTTTGCCAGTGCCGTTTCGATGCGCATTACAGTTTGCGCCTCGGTTGCAGCGGCTTCGGGCTTGTCGCCGAGCAGTTCAAACATTTTCTGCACGTGCGCGACGTAGCCTTTGCGCAGCTCGATCGACTTGGCGTCGGTTTTCGTGTAGTAATCGCGGTCGGGCAGGCCGAGTCCGCCCTGATCGGTGTTGGCGATGACCTGGCTGGCATCGCGGAAGTCCTGGATCGAATCGAAACGGAACAGGACGTTGTCGTCAATCATCGCGGCAGCTATACCGGCGAGATCTGCCTTGGAGCTGATTTGCGCGATGCGCTCGAGCGTCGGCTTGAGCGGGTCCGCTCCGCGAGCGTCGATTGCCTTTTCGTCGGTGCAGGAGGCGTAGTAGTCGCCAATTTTCTGGTCGATTACACTGCGATTGGAACCGGGCGTGGCCGCAGCTTCCAGGATTCCGCGCAAGCGGCCGAGGTTCTCATCCTGCATTTTGGAATAGGTATCCCATGAGGACTGGTCGGGAGGAATGGGATTGCGCTTGATCCAGCCGCCGCAGGAGTAGGCGAAAAAATCCACGCAGGGATCGATGCTCCGGTCCATCGAGCTTACATCGAGCGCGGGAGTGTAGTTCCCGGCGGGCTCCTGTGCAACTGCCAACGAAAGGAATGAAAGCAGCAGTGAACTGAGTATGACTGCGCGACCACAGGCGCTTTTGAGTGGCATGGGATGTCGAATATCCTTCCGTCGGTTGGAGGAGCAGTAGAGTTTTGACCAAGACAATGCGTGGTTCGCCTGAAGAACGGCTCGGCACGGGATGACGCCCACGATGATGTCGTTAGAATCCAAACGGGAACTATCCGGTCCTGCGCGTGGAGAGCAGGGTAAGAATTTCGCGCAGGCCCTGGCGGATGTGCTGAATCTCGGGCGCGGACTGCGATGGAAATTGAATAGCCGCCTGCGATTTGTCAGACTTGGTTTCCGCGCGCAGTTGCTGGCGGGCGCCGGAGATGGTGAATCCCTGTTCGTAGAGCAATTGCTTGATGCGCAAAACGCTTTCCACATCGCGCCGGCGATACATGCGCTGGCCTGTGCTGCTCTTGACCGGCTTCAGTTGCGGAAACTCAGACTCCCAGAAACGCAGCACGTAAGCGGGCAGGTGGCACAGGGTCGCAACTTCGCCGATGCGGAAATAGAGCTTGTCGGGGATGAGGACCAAATCCTCTTTTTTCTGCTTCGCCGTACTTTTCTTGCGTGGCATCTTGTGGGTCCCGCGGCCAGCCCCGCGTGGTCTGGATATTGTGACACATGGTGCGCCGGGGGACAGCAGATTTTCGCGGCCATTCTTGCAGCCAACGGAAAAGCCTCCTAAGAGGTGCTTCTCTTAAGAGGCCAGTGAGAACTCGTGGTGTAAGCGAGGCTCGCCTCGCCGACGGTTAATGTTTCTTCTTTTTTGCCTTCTTTTTCGTTGCCATGAAGGTTCCTCCGTTGAACGATTTTCCCTTGCAAAGGTTCCTGACTAGGGCCCTTGTTCTTGAAAGACCAACCCTACGTGTAGTAGGAGAAGATCCTATATCACAAGATATAGCGGCAGTATGAATAAAGTGTCAACAAAATTTTACAGTTTTACGAGGAAATCTTAAGAACGTCGTTGGCCGGTAGTCGTTGGTCGTTGGCAAGACCTGCGAGCGCATGGCCAGTCCGCTCGATTTCGCCAACGACCAACGACCAACGACCAACGACGAACGACCAACGACCAACGACTGGTAGTACACTGCGCCTCATGTCCAGCAATGCACGGCGCGATCCAGTGGAATTGGAAATCTTCAAGAACTTGTATCACTCGATTGCCGAGGAAATGGGGGCGGCACTGCGGCGCACCGCATTTTCGCCGAATATCAAGGAGCGCCGCGATTATTCGTGTGCGGTGTTCGACGGCGCAGGTGAAGTGATCGCGATGGGCGACCACATGCCGGTTCACTTGGGGTCGATGCCGATGTCGGTGCGGGCCGCGATTGATGCCTGCGAGATGAGTGCCGAGGGAATGGAACCGGGCGATGTGGTGATGCTGAATGATCCGTTTCGCGGCGGGACGCACTTGCCGGATATTACGCTGGTCGCTCCGGTGTTTGTGGGCGAGTCTTTGCAAGAGCACGCGGCTGCGAGCGAACGCACGGAGAAACCAGCGCATCTCCCTCGCTTGCGCGGGCGAGACGCCCGCGGCTCCATGAAGCGTGCCCGCTCCCGCACTGCGCCTGATTTTTACGTGGCTTCGCGGGCGCATCACGCCGACGTGGGCGGCGCTTATCCGGGATCGATGGGGCTCTGCCGGGAAATCTATCAGGAGGGCTTGCGGATTCCTCCGGTGAAATTGACGCGGCGGGGCGTTATGAACCTCGATGTGCTCGCGCTGCTGCTCAACAACGTGCGCACTCCAGAAGAACGCGAAGGCGACCTTGGAGCGCAGATCGCGGCCTGCCACACTGGCGCTCAGCGGTTGCGCGAGGTTTGCGCGCGCTATGGCGTGCAACGGGCGCGGCAAGCGGCGGACGATCTGCTGGAGTATTCCGAGGACTTAATGCGCGCGTTCTTGCAGGGCGTGCCGCCGGGTGAGTACGGTGCCGAGGACTTTCTGGATGGAGATGGAATCGGCGATCGGCCGATTAAGATCGTAGTGACGATCAAGGTTCATCGACCGTGGAATCGCGGCCGAGTCGCCCGCTCCCCCATGGTCACCGTAGATTTCACGGGCAGCGATCCGCAGGTTGAAGGAAGTGTGAATGCGGTCGCTGCGATTACGTATTCGGCGTGCTTCTATGTATTTCGCTGCCTGCTAGCCGAGGACGTTCCAGCCGCGGCGGGCTTGATGCGGCCGATCAAGGTGATTGCTCCCAAGGGAACCATCGTCAACGCGCGGCCTCCCGCAGCCGTTGCCGGAGGAAATGTCGAAACCTCGCAGCGTATTGTCGACGTGCTGCTGCGAGCGCTGGCGCAGGCCATTCCAGATCGCATTCCGGCCGCGGCCTCGGGGACGATGAACAATCTAACCATTGGCGGTATGCATCCCGGAACAAGCGGTTCGCACCCGGGTGAGCCGTTTGCATATTACGAAACGATTGCCGGCGGAATGGGCGCGCGTCCGGGAAAGGATGGCGTTTCAGGGGTGCACACGCACATGACCAATTCTCTGAACACCCCGGCGGAGGCTCTGGAGTATGCGTATCCGCTGCGGGTGCGGCGTTATTCGCTGCGGGCGGGCAGCGGCGGAGAAGGAAAGTTTCGCGGCGGCGACGGGATTGTGCGTGAGATTGAAGTGCTCACCGACTGCGAAGTCACGCTGCTCGCTGATCGGCGATCGCGCGGGTCCTGGGGGCTCTCTGGAGGATCGGACGGCGCGCCGGGGAAAACTTTCATCACGCGTGGTGATGGTTCGGTCGAGACGATGCCGGCGAAGTTCAGCACTCGCCTGCGCAAGGGCGAGCGCATTACGATTGAGACTCCCGGCGGCGGCGGTTGGGGAAAAGCGTAGCATTGCCTTCGCGATTTGTTATGGCAAGAACTTGATCGGAAAGGAAACTAGTCCATGCACGTCCTTAAATCTGTCGGAGTAATGTCGGTGGCCAAGATCTTGGGGTTGCTCTACGGCTGCATCGGACTTCTTTTTGCTCCCCTTTTCCTGCTTTTCGGGCTGATGGGATCGCTCGTGGGTCAGGGGAAGACTCCGTTCGCCGGAATCTTCGGCGTCGTGTTTGCCGTTCTGATGCCGGTGCTGTACGGCGGGATGGGTTTTGTGACAGGCGCAATCAGCGCCCTGTTATACAACGTGCTGGCCAAGTGGATGGGTGGGTTCGAGCTGCAACTGGAGACGCAGACGAATACGTCCGTCGCTTCTTATCCGGTTGTTCCGCCCACGCCGGCCATCCAGGTTTAAAAGGCGCAACAATCATGACAACCGACCTCGCTACCCACTATCTCGAAGAAGCGCGCCGGCAGATGCGTGGGCAGAAACGCGTGGGCGAAGCCGCGATGGCGCAACTTCGAGATGAGGATTTTCTTGTCACACTCGACACGGAGTCCAACTCCATCGCAATTCTGGTCAAGCACCTGGCCGGCAATATGCGCTCGCGCTCCACTGACTTCCTTTCCAGCGACGGCGAAAAGCCGGACCGCTTTCGGGATCGCGAGTTTGAAATCACTGGGGCGACCACGCGGGGCGAGGTTATGAAATGGTGGGACGAGGGCTGGGCTGTCGTTTTCGGCGCAATCGAAGCGCTCAAGCCGGAAGATCTGATGGGTACCATAACGATCCGGGGCGAGCCGCACACCGTGCTGCAGGCCATCAACCGGCAGATCGCCCACTACGCGGGGCATGTGGCGCAGATTGTTTTCCTGGCGAAGCATCTGCGGTCGAGCGAGTGGAAGACGCTAACCATTCCGCGGGGGAAGTCGGAAGAGTTCAAGACGGTGCCGCCGAAAGCGCACAAGTCTTGACCCCGCGGAGATCAGAGAGCGGCCGCCGGGGGCGTGTCCCCACATTTAATAGCGATACGCGCTACTCGCCGTACTTGTCCGAAAGGTATTTGGCCAGGTCGGACTCGAATTGGCCGTAGTCGGAATGGATGGTCGCTCGCAGGGCGGCTTCGGTCGAAGTGCCCTGGCTGAGAAGCTGGAGGATGCGCTGAATATCACTCATGCCGTAGGAATCGTTGATGTAGGAAACGGCAGCCAGCGATTCGGCGTAGGCGACGTAGGCCTGAGCGCCGGAAAAACTCTGGAAGCTGCCTTCGAGGGCGTTGAGCGGAATGTTTTGCTGCGCTTTGAAGAGCACTGCGAGTTGGTGGCCTTCGCCGCCCAGGCTTTTGGGTTCGAGGAACTGGGCGATGCCTTCGTGCAGCCAGGGTGGGCAGCGGCCGCCGGAAAGCTGCGTGATGAATGAATGAGCCAGCTCATGCTTCAGAACGTGCGCCAGTTCCGGCGTCATGGAACTCAGGCCGCTGATCGGAATGCGCAGCTTGCCGTCATTGATCGCGCCGGACCAAGTGGGGGCGTGCGTGACATCGAAGAAGGCCTGCTCGGTGTAGAGCGTTACAAGAATATTGTCGCGAGGCGGGTTGCCGAGATCGCGAACCAAGTCGTCGTAGTCGGATTCGAGCGCGGCCAGAATTTGTCCTCGCAGCGCCTCGGAAGTTTGTTTGCCTTCGTAGTGCAGCACGAAATGACTGCTCTCTCCCTGGGCGAAGTCGGACTCGACGGTCTGCTCGCGCTGGGCTTTGGCCAGGAACTGCTGGACGGCAGGATCGGGACGCAGCTCAAGGGAACGTTTCCAGTTGGTGACCGCGTCTTTGGTGCGGTCGGATGCGAACTGGGCGTAACCGAGCATCGTATAAGCGTCGGGCGAACTGGGCGCAGATCTGACGGCGCGTTCGGCATAGGGCAGCGCCTGAGCTGCGTTTCCAGTGCGAACCAGCAACGCGGAGTAATAAATCAGGATGGTGGAGTTGTCCGGCTGGAAGCGCAGGGCGCTCTCGAAATACTGGTGGGCCTGCGCGATGTTGCCGTGTTCGAACTCGAATTTGCCGGCGATAAAATCGGCGGTCGCGCCGAGCTCGGGATTTCCCTTGGTTTCTAGTCCGGCCAGAACGTCCTGGTTCACTTTGCCTTCTTTGATGATCTTGGTGACCAGATCGCCCTCGTTGGCAAGGCTATCGGCGGGAGTAAAGGCGGGAAGATCGCCGACTTTGGTGGCTCCCGATGCGGCATGAGCGGGCATGCCTCCGGCATCGACGTGATCCACGGACGATTTTGGAATCGCATAGGAATCGTCGCCGATGTCGTATTCGTAATGATTGCCATTTTCGCGGACGCTGTCGGCTACGATGGTGCGGCCGTTTTTCAGATGGATGGTGTCCGCCGACGCACTGGCGAGGATCAGCGACCACGCCAGGGCGAGTTGGCCCACGACTCGGCCAATAAAGATGACACGGAGACGCATTCAGGCGCATTCTAGCAACTGAGGACGGTCCCACCACGTGACGAAGGTACTAATGAAGATGCTGACGCAGGCTCCAGTGAAGAAGCAAGGCTTGCGCATCGCGGTGGCAATCTGTCTGGCGGTTGTCCCGTGGGCGGCGGCCTATGCGGCTGAGAGCCCGGCGGAAAAGCCTGCCGAGGCGCTGTATCTGCAACTGCGGCAAGTTCGGCTGGATCCGGCGCGGGTCTATCGAGTGAGGGGCGCGGCGCTGGACCGGTCGGCGATCCACATTAGTTTGGAAGACGGCACCATCGCGTTCACCGAGGATGTGATGGGCCGGATTACGGGAGCTTTTTTCGAGGGCGACGGCGAGGTGCTCCTGACGCCTAAAACCAGAGTCGAACGGAACTCGATGAGTCTGTTCACTGGGATGGCAATCCTGGAAGAACATTTTGCCACCGCTTATTTTCGCTTCAACTATGACGCCGCGGCCGATTTGCGGCCCGATTTGCGGGCAGCCGACAACCAGAAGGAATTGATTGAACAGTTTATGCAACGCTGGGGCGCAACCGCGCAGAATCTGGCGAACGCAGATGCGATGAGATTGCTGCTGACCTTCAGCCGGATGCTTCCGGTGACCGGAGCAACTTCAGCAGCAGAGCTGGCGGCGGTACCGGAAGCTACCGATCGGTTCCTGCATGCACGGCTGCAAGGAACGAAGCTTGGAGTTTTCGATATTTACTTTGACTCGGCGGCGGCAGAGCAGGTTCAGGCGGGGCAGATGAAAACAGCCGATCACGGCGATCAGTATTACGACGTCTGGACCTCGTTTTCGCCGGTAGATTACGAGTCACTGCAAACTCGTACGACGGAAAATGGAAGCCCGCAGACCCAGAGTTCGACAACCCAGAGTTCGACAACTACGAATTCGACGACCCGCAGCGCAATAAGAAGGCACGACGAAGTGTTGCCCTCCGCTGAGGGCACAGAGCACGAGAGCGGAGTCGTGGTTCGCCGCTACACGATCACGACCGAGGTGCGCCCACCGGAAATTCATGCGAAGGCCCGGTTGCAATGTGACGTCAAGGAAGGTGGCGCGCGTGCGTTGATGTTTGAGTTGTCGCGATACCTGCAGATTGAAAGCGTCAAGCTCGACGGCCAGCCAGTAGAGTTCATTCACAATCCCGCAGTCGAAGGCACGCAGCTTTCGCGCCAGGGAAACGACCTCGTGGCGGTGATTCTGTCGGAGCCAGCGCGGGCTGGACAGAAATTCGACCTGGAATTTGTCTATGGCGGCGAAGTTCTGGCGGAAGCGGGCGAGGGTCTGCTTTACGTGGGGGCGCGCGGCACTTGGTACCCGAATCGCGGGATGGCGATGGCGGACTACGATCTGGAGTTCGAGTATCCGCAGGGCTGGACGCTGGTAGCGACAGGAAAACCGACGCCCCTGTCGAGTGGCCCGGTGGCAAAGGCCAGCGGCCAGCAGAGCTCCCGTTGGGTGTCGGAACGGCCGATTCCTTTGGCGGGATTCAACCTGGGTAAGTACAAGGAGGCGACCGTGCAGGCTGGGAACGTTACAGTGGAAACTTACGCTACGACTGGAGTGGAGCGGAATTTCCCGGCTGCCGCGGTCCAGGTGGTGGAGCCGCCTTCCAGTGCGACTTCCGGACGACGGCAATTGGTTGTGCCGAACCGTCCTTCACCGGTGCAGAACGAACTAACCGTTGCAGAGCTAGCGGCGCGGGCCATCCTGTATTACGCCGAGCGGTTTGGCCCCTATCCCTATAGTCATCTGGCCTTGACGCAAATACCGGGCCGCGACAGCCAAGGTTGGCCCGGCCTGGTGTTTCTTTCGTCTTATGCATTTCTCAGTCAACAGGAACGCGAAGAACTGCATTACGAGCCGTATAAGATCCTGCTCCAACAGTCGATACCAGCCCACGAGACGGCGCACCAGTGGTGGGGCGACCTCGTCAGCTGGAACAGTTATCGCGACCAGTGGTTTTCCGAGGGGCTGGCAAATTATTGCTCCCTGATGATGCTGCAGGAAAACAATCCGATGGGCTTTCGGCAGATTATGGAGGTGTATCGCCGGGACTTGGTCCAGAAAAATAAAGATGGAATGTCGGCGATGGACGCAGGACCGGTGACTCTGGGGCCGCGGCTGCAGTCGTCGCGGATTCCGCAGGGTTACCAGGAGATTCTCTATGGGAGGGGAACGTGGCTGTTTCACATGCTGCGGACCATGTTGAACGATGGTGCCTTGCAGGAAAGCGGCCGCAAGGGGAAGAGCAGCAGCGGTCCGGATGAACCCTTCGTGCGGGCGCTGCGAAGAGTCCGGCAGCGCTATGAGGGCAAGGCGATCAGCACGCGTGAACTGCTGGACGTTTTCGCCGAGGAACTTCCACCGGCGCTGCGTTATGAAGGCAAGAGTTCGCTGGACTGGTTCCTGGAAGGGTGGATCAACGGCACCGCGCTGCCCAAGCTGGAATTGAAGTCGGTGAAATTCACGGCAAAGAGCGCAGGTGGAACCATGGTGAGTGGAACAATCTTGCAGAAGGACGCGCCGCAGGATCTGGTGACGTCGGTTCCGGTGTACGCGGTGATGGCTGGAAGGCAGCCAGTGTTGCTCGGGCGAGTATTCGCCGACGGCGAGGAATCTTCGTTTCACCTGCCGGCTCCGGCGGGGACGAGCAAGATCGTACTCGATCCGAATGAGACGATTCTGACCAGTCCGAGGTAGCGGCAATACCGCTCAGGGAAAAGCTGCACGGGCACGCCTGCGGTAGTGAGTAGCCTTGAGGATCTGGTCCGGTATCTGGGAGAGCGGGACTACGCGGGTGAGGATGCCGAGTTCGGCGCAGGCGCGCGGCATACCATAGACGGTGCAGGTTGCTTCATCCTGGCCAATGGTGTGACCGCCCTGGCGGTGAATGGACTGCATCCCGGCCGCGCCATCGGAGCCCATTCCAGTCATGATGACTCCGAGGGCAAGTTCTTTGAAGGCTGCGGCGACCGAGTTCATCAGCACGTCGACGGACGGAATATGCAGGGAATCTTCCGGCTGAGCGTCGAGGCAAATGACGGTTCGCGAAGCCGAGACCCGATTTACGCTCATGTGCTTTCCGGAAGGAGCGAGGTAAACCACGCCCGGCTGAATGCTTTCACCGTGCGTGGCTTCGCGCACCGTGACGGCGCAAAGATTGTTCAGCCGCTGCGCGAAAGGCGCGGTAAAGCCCGGAGGCATGTGCTGCACGATCAGGAGGGGCACGGGGAGATCTCTGGGGAACAAAGGCAAGATTTCCTGGAGGGCTTTCGGGCCCCCGGTGGAGACGCCCAGAGCAACGATTGCCGCGGTCGAAGGGAAAGGCCGATCGAGAGTCTCTAATGCAGTCTCTGACGAAGAGTGCTGCGGAGGTTTTCTGTCTAAGACGCATGCGGGAGGTGGCATTCGGGACTGCGCGGCGGCACGAATCTTGGTTACTAGGTCGGTCCGGATGTGGAGAATGTCGAGCGAGGTGGGCGAGAGTTGTTTGGGGACGTAGTCGAAGGCGCCAGCGGAGAGTGCGTTGAACGTGTTTTCTGCATCTCGCTCGGTTACCGAGCTCACCATGATAACGGGACGGGGGAAGCGTTGCATGATGTAACGCAGAGTTTGCAGTCCATTGAGTCCGGGCATTTCGACGTCGAGGGTGACGACATCGGGATCAAGAGAAGCAATTTTGTCGAGCGCCTCCGATCCGTCGCAGGCGGTGGCTGCGACCTCAAGGCCGGACTCGGAAGAAATCATGCGAGAGATAGCAGTGCGCATGAAAGCACTGTCGTCGACGACAAGCACGCGGATGGATCGGCGAGTTGCGGTGTCGAGGGTCGGGGTGTGGATGGTCATATTTAGCGAATCACGTTTGACGAATCATGTTTGGCGAATCATGTGCGATAGATCGCGCGAACCAGCGCATGCACTCCGTCCATGTAGGTATCCATTTCAAAGGTGAGGCGGGCCCAGTCCAACTCCTTGAGGCCCTGGCACTCCCGCGATAGGACGGCGAAGCCAGCCTGTTCGAACAGGTTGACCTGGCGGTTTTCGATGTAGCCGTAGTTCAGTCCACTCATGCGGCAAAGCAGATCGCTCAGTTCGACCAGGGCAACTAATCCGGCAGGATCGTGTGATTCCCGCAGGCTGTGGTGCAGTGCCACGACATCCTTCAGGTCATTGGAGAGTTCCCACTTATTGGCCAATAAACGGCCGCTGTCGCAGTGCGTGAATCCCAGCACGGCTTGTTCCGCTTCATGAAGTGGGATTCCCTGGGCCCGCGCCAGTTCGTAGGCTTCGCCGAATTCTTTGGGCAAGACCCACAGGTTCACGATGATGCCCAGATCGTGCAGCAGGCCGGCGAGATAAGCCTTGCCGGGGTCGGGATAGGAAATCTTGCGAGCAAAATGGCGGCACACCAGGGCGCATCCCAAAGAGTGCTCCCAGAAGACGACGGGATCGACGGCGCCGCTTTCCTTGGGCATCATATTGAGCACGCCGCAAGACATAGCGATGTCGCTCACCCGCTGAAATCCGAGTCCGACGATGGCGCCGCGCAGCGAGTCAACTTTCTGCCAGCGTCCGAACAGCGGGCTGTTTGCCATTTGCAGACACTGGGCGGCCAGGGATTTGTCCTGAGCGATCATGTCGGTGACTTTCTGCACATCGAGTTGCTCGACCGGTTGGTCCAGGTAAGTGAGCAGAGGAGCCAGCACCGCCGGGATGGTGGGAATGTACTGCAGTCCATCGATGCGGCTGAGCAAGGTTGCTTTGGTCGCTGCCGTCTTCATATGTTTCTACTTTCGCGCCTGTGTGCGATCGCTCTTGATGTATGCGGTCGCTCCCGGCAGGTGGACCAGCCTGAAATCGTCGGATACTCCATAGAGCGATTCGGAATGCCCTAGGAAGAGATATCCGTGGGGCAGAAGGTTCTCGTAAAAGTGCTGAATCACCCGCCGCTTGGAAACCAGATCGAAATAGATGAGCACGTTGCAGCAGAAAATGACGTCAATGCCTTTCATGAACGCCATGCGAGCATCTTCGGAAAGATTCAGGCGGCTGAAGGTAACGCGGCCGCGAACCGCAGGCTGAACCTGCAGCTGTTCCGCGGCCGCGGTGAAATATTTCTGGCGGTAGTACGGAGTCAGATTGCGGGTACTATAGCTGCCATAGATCGCATTCCTGGCGTGCGCGAGGGAGCGCTCATTGAGGTCGGTGGCGAGAATCTCGATCGTCCAGTCCTTGAGACGTCCTTGCGCTTCTTCGAGCAGCAGCATGTTGAGCGTGTAGGGCTCTTCGCCGGTGGAACAACCGGCGCTCCAGATGCGCAGCCGGCGTAGCGCCGATGTCGATTTCGCCTCCAACACTTTTGGAATAACGATCTGGCGGAGCGCGTTCAGTTGGGGCTGACTGCGAAAGAAGCAGGTTTCGCCAATCGTGATTTCGTTCAGCAGTGCGATCAGTTCAGTCTGCCGGGCCGCCTTGGTGGTGAGGCACTCGAAATACTCGTGGAGAGTTTGAGTATTCAGTTCTTTCATGCGCCGGGCACAGCGGTCCAGCAACAAGCGCAGCTTGTTGTCGGGGTGGAAGATGCCGGCCACTTCATATACGACATCCCGGATTCGCATGAGGTCAGGGTCGGGCGGACCTTCGAGAGCCACAGCGGAATGCGCTACAGCCGTTCTCATGCCGAGACCTTTCCGGTTGCATCGGAGGGCAGATTGAATGACACCGCCGGCTGTACTTGCAAAATGACTGGGCTCAAGGCGTGCGCTCTTAGAGAAAACAAATCTCGATCCGGTTCCCAGCGTAGCTTTAGATTTCATCGGCCCGCGAACGGGGCGACTTTAAGGATTCGTCTTTGAACGGATCCTCGCGATGCGCAGAGGCTTTCGCGAAACCGGTGCGGGGAGCTGCCGATGGAGAGGGAAAGAAGTCCGGCTCCAGGGAGTGGCGTAGTCTGCTAAGCCGCTGGTCCGGCAATCATGTGCGCGAGGACTGCTCCGGCGACCTCTTCTGGACTGGACTGATAGCGCCCGCGCTGAATTGCCTGCCGCAGCTCCTGCACGCGTGCCTCGCGAACTTCGGGCAGCTGTGAGGCCTGGGCCACCAGGGCCCGCGTCACCAGGGCCTGCGCCTGGACATGCACTCCGGAATGCTCGGCGCGATCGGCTCCGGCCGGGACGTTGCCGGCCGAAGAACTTCCCGCCGTCGCAGGGTTCGCGACGCTGCCGCCGCAGCTTTTATGCAATGCTTGCGTTGCTGGTTTGAGATCGATTCTCATGGCTCAGCTCCTCGCCTTAGATTCTTGCCTTCAAGTTGACTCGAAATTTCTCGTTGATTCGCTCCTCGTTGGATCTCCCCTTGCAATTCAAGTATCGACCGGAGATTAAGAGACAGTGATTTCCGAAATCCTCGGGCGTTACAATACGCCGACAGGAAGCTCTTCGGCACCTCATCTCGTTCTATCGGCAAGGGTTGCGGCAACTTTAGCGGTTCCGGCAGGCATCGATAAACAGGTCTTCCATTTTTGAGCTTCAACTTCTGATATTCGATCCCCGGTTCCTCGGTTCTGTTTCCAGCCATGTCAGTCTCCCGCCGTGGAGGCGGAGCGGGCCCGTCCGCCACCGGCGCTCATCACTTCTTCGAGACGCGCGCGCAGGCGCACTACCGCCAGAGAGTGAATCTGCGAGACGCGGGATTCTCCGATGCCGATGACCGCTCCCACTTCCTTCATGGTCAGCTCCTCGAAGTAGTAAAGAGCCAGCACCTGTTGCTCCTTCTCCGGCAGTTCGCCAATGACGCGGGTGAGCAGCTGTTTCATCTCGGAATGCAGGCAGCGGAAAAACGGCGTGTCTTCGGGAGCATTGGGAAGGTAGTCGCACAAGTCTTCTTCCTTGCCATCCCAGGGCGACTCGATGCGCAGGCTGCCCACTTCGAGGCTGTCCAGCTCGCCCAGCAGGTGCTGAAAGTCTTTCAGGGCCATGCCCAGTTCCGCCGCGACTTCGTTCTCGGTGGGAGCGCGGCTTAACTCGAGGCTGAGCTTGCGGTGAGCCTCCTCGACCCGGCGCGCCTTGCGGCGTAACTCGCGCGGGCCCCAGTCCATTTCCCGCAGACTGTCGAGGATGGCGCCACGGATGCGGAACTTGGCGTAAGAACCGAACTGCACGTGCTTGGAGCTGTCAAATTTGTTCAGCGCGTCGATCAGTCCAATTACACCGGCGTGGACGAGGTCTTCGAGCGGTACGTGGCGGGGCAGCCGCTCGTGAATGCGGCGCGCCAGATAG
>JBEKRY010000054.1:0-22665 GCA_049517555.1 Candidatus Sulfotelmatobacter sp.
CTGTGACGGCTGCAATCCAGGCTTGTTTCAAACCCCCACGATCACTTTGCTTTCAACAGGGTCTTGGCCGCGCCCATGTTGTCGTACTTGTCGAAGACGCGGACGACGACCACATGCTCCGATGAAGCGTCGCTCCCGCCAGCGTTCCCCGGGGCGAGAACAGCCAGGAAGTCGTAGTCTTCGATCTTCGCGTCGGAGAGCTGGCCGACGGGCTCGACATATTTCCATTCGCCGGCGTCCACTGAATATTCGGCGCGCCTGATGGTGGAGAATCCATCTTCCGCGCGGAAGTGCACGTGAATCTGCGCGCCCTCGAGGGACGCCGTAAAGTTCTCGACCCGCGGAGGGGTGGTGTCGACTTCGAAGCGATGGCTTTCTTTGGTTGCGGTCAACGCCTCGCCGGGCGAGTGCGAGGGAGCATCCGAAGCCACAACTTTCACCGTATAGCCGCCGTCGGGCAGCAGGCTGGCGTCGAACGAATACGCCTTGTCGGTCAAGTTGTCTTTCAGCAGGAGCCAGCGGGTTTCTCCGTCGCCACGGTAGTAAACGGAATAGATCAGCTGATCGTCATTCTCATCGTGAGCATTCCACTTCACGCCGATGGCATCGCGATCGTGCGTGCTGGGCGTGGGCGATTCGAAACGCCCGCCCGAAGAACTACTGATGTCCATGCCGAGACCGCTCGCGGACGATTTGGGGAGGGGCTGATAGCGCGCGCCCACCTGCACCGAAACGTCATCGATTTCCGGCGCGACGTTTTTCGGCAGGTAATTCAGAGTTACGGTGTCGACGGACGGACTGGTAGTTCCGGCATGCAGCACGGCTTTCCACTGAGCGTAACGCGCGGGCGGAACTCCCATCTGGGAATCTTTGGCGAGGTTCACCGGCTTCCAGGGACTCCAGTTGCGGTCGGGATTGTCGACGTTGCCGCTGCGTGCCAGCAGTTCAACGTTGCCGGTGCCGCGAAATTCAGCCCGGCCCCAACGCGAAAAGATTTTCGCGTCGAAGACGTCGCTCTCATAGGTGCCTTCGTTTTCCGGAGCCGGCCCCAATACAAAAATCTTTCCCAGATTGCTGCTGGCGGCATAGAGTCCGCCGCCGGGAGCCTTGGCAAAACCTGTGACCTGCGACGCGGGGGCTTTCAGCAGATCGGAAAATTCGTCCTGCAGGTCATCGTCAATGGCGAAAACATGCCCACGGTTCCCGGTTCCGGCGAGTAGCTTGTCATGCGAATCTGAATTCATGTGCACGAGGGCCAGAGCATAGACAATGTCATCGTGCGAGGTCCATATGCGCAAAGGCGAACCATCCGGTGCGATGCGGTATACATCGGAGCCATTGCCCGCACCCGTACCGGGAAACGGAAACGCCCCTGCCGGCGAAGCGCTCGGCGCCATGGTGAGAGTCATGCCAGGAGTCTGGGGGCCGGTGGAGGTGGCGGAGTTGGACGACATGGAGAGCATGGCGGCGGAAACGCCTGCCGGGGACGTTGCCGCACTGGCCCGTTTCTCGCCCACGGCGGCGGCGTAGATGTTGCCGGCACGGTCGAGCGCGAGAGCGGTAATCTCCTTCTTCGGAGCGCTGTAGAGTACGAAGCCTTCGCCGGCGGGAGAAATCCGGTAGATCAGGCCGCTGCCGTCGGTACCGGCAATGAGATCTCCTTGCGCATCGTTTCCTCGATTGTCGTTTCCTCGATAATCGAATGCCAGCACGCGGATGTGGGTGTCGTCACTCTTGAAGAAAACCGAGTGCTCGCCTTTGGGCGTGACTTTGTAAATCTCTCCGTGATCTCCGGTGGCGACGTAGAGGTTGCCGGCTTTATCGAGCGCGAGATCCCAGATGTACTTCGTGCCCGGGGCGAAATATTCGGAGGAACTCCACGACGAATCGAGCAGAGACTTGACTGAGTCGCTGGTCGCGTCTTTCGCGGGAGGCTTGCCTTCGGACTTGCTCTCACTTTTGCGAGCCTCGGCTTTTCCCTGGGGCTTGTGCTCGATCTTGTAGACTTTGCCGTCGGGCGCGGTCGCGGCGTAGATTATGCCGTGCGGGCCGACCTGGAGCGCCTGCACCTGGAGTTCCTGGGGTTCAAAAATAATCGTCGCCTGGCCATCGGGCGTAATGCGGTAGACGCGCGCAGGCGATCCCGTGGCGGCATAGATGTTTCCCGCTTCGTCAGAGGCTATGGCCCAGATGTAGGTGGAAGGCGTTGCGTAGAGCAGCTTGAACGAGGGAGCTAGTTCGAGGCCGCCGGTGCTGCGAATGCCGACTCCCGTGGCCGTGCCCTTGGTGAGGTCGTCGAATTTCGATTGCTCCCAGGTGCGGGTGCCGTCGGCGAAGGCGGAGGGAACCAGAACGCTGGTCGCGGAAAAAAGAAGAAAGCCAACAAGAATGAAAGAGGAAACCTTACGCGAACTGTGCAATGTTCTACCTCGATTTCAAATCGTCCGATTCAAATCGTCTGAAGACGCCGGTGGTCGCTTCTGCGCTAAACCGCAAGAATTCAGGTTAACACGCAGAGAGGGGCCGCGCTCGGGCGCCGAGAACCGGAAACCAACCTCGTGATATCGTAGATTTTCATGTCTTCCGGTGTGATTTCACATACGCGTCAGAAATTGCTGAGCACGCTGGCTCACAAGTCGTTTCGACTGGGTGAGTTCAAACTCTCTTCGGGCGGCACCAGCGACTACTACATCGACTGCCGCACCACTACGCTCGACGCGAAGGGGTCGCGCCTGACCGGGGAAGTATTCTTCGAGGAAATTCGGCAGCGCGGATGGAAGCCCCGGGCCATTGGCGGGCTTACGATGGGCGCGGATCCCATCGTGGTCGCGGTTTCTGTAGTGAGCGGAGAGCTGGACGGTTTTCTGGTGCGCAAGGCCGAGAAGCAGCATGGCACGGGGCAGCGCATTGAAGGTTTCCGCGAGAAGGGCGCGCGGGTGGTGATCGTGGACGATGTTTGTACCACCGGCTCATCGACGATTCAGGCCATTGCAGCGGCACGCGAATTCGGATTCGAGATTGTTGGAGTGATGTGCCTGGTGGAGCGCGAGGAAGCCAAGGGACGTCCGAATGTTGAAAAGGCGGCTGCGCCGGCGCCGTTCGCTTCCGTCTTCACGGCGAATGATGTGCGGAAGGAACACATCCTGATAAGCAAGAGTGCGTAATCGGAGACGAGTGATCGCAGAAGCCATGTCATCCCGGGCAAGGCGAGGGACCTGGGCTCTTGCCGGCGCAAGCAAACACCGAGGTTCCTCGCTTCGCTCGGAATGACAACGTTTATAAATAACCGACGTCAAGAAAATCATGATTCAAACTCTTGAGTGGACCGACCAGGGTGTGCGCTTCATCGACCAGACGAAGCTGCCGACGGAAGAAGTTTATGTGCTCTGCAAGACGCATGAGCAGGTGGCGGATGTGATCCGCGACATGGTGGTGCGGGGGGCGCCGGCGATCGGCGTGGCCGCGGCCATGGGCATTGCGCTGGGCGTGAATAATTCCAAGGCTGAGTCTCCCGGCGATCTCAAGCTCGAACTTGACCAGATCTGCGACCTGATCGGAAAGACGCGGCCCACGGCGGTAAATCTTTTCTGGGCGATCCGGCGCATGCAGGAGAAGTTTGAGCGCATTCGCATTCGTCCGATTCCGCACATCAAGCAGGATCTGATTGAAGAGGCGCAGCGCATGCACGCGGAAGATATTGCCGCTAACCAGGCCATGGGACGCCACGGCGCCACGCTGATGCCGAGCGAAGGTGGGGTGCTCACGCACTGCAATGCCGGGGCGCTGGCCACGGCGGGATACGGCACGGCGCTGGGCGTGATTCGCGCGGCGATCGAGCAGGGCAAGAAGATTCATGTGTATGCCGACGAGACGCGGCCATTTCTGCAAGGCTCGCGGCTGACCGCGTGGGAGTTGATGAAGGACGGCATCCCAACCACGGTGATTTCCGACAACATGGCGGGAGTGATGATGCAGCAGGGTAAGATTGGCGCCATTGTGGTGGGCGCGGACCGGATCGCGGCCAATGGCGACGTGGCTAATAAGATTGGGACCTATACGGTGGCTATTCTGGCCAAGGAGCATGGCATTCCGTTTTATGTGGCGGCGCCGATTTCGACTGTTGATCTGGCCTGCGCGGACGGTAGCGGAATTCCCATCGAGCAGCGGAACGCCCGGGAAGTTACGCATATTGGGGGGAAGCAGATGGTGCCTGACGGCGTGGAAGTGGAAAACCCTGCTTTTGATGTAACTCCCGCGAAATATGTTGCTGCCATCATCACGGAAAAAGGGATTGCGCGCGCACCCTACAGAGAGTCGCTGAGCCAACTGGCTGGACAAGAGGCCGGGGTGCATCCGTAGGCATCTTAATTTTTGACACACGATTTTTGACACACGATTTTTGGCACACCGCATTTTTGACAGTTTCCACGCCACACGCTTTCTAGTTAACGTAAAGAGATGTAAAGCCCAAGTTTTTTTGGTTGGCTGCGCTACTTATTCTTTGGGTTCGGGTTGAAGGTAGCGGCAACCTAATCGTGTTAATCTGAAATCAGAAGACTCACGTCTGCGCCAAATATTTCGTCAGGGGGCTGTTTATGTCGTTCCGTTCACGCCTGGTTCTGCCTGGCTTCGCTTTGCCTCGCTTGGTTCTGCCCATTGTTCTTTCCAGTCTTGCCGTGCTCGCGGGCTGCGGCAGCAGCACAAACAGCGTCGTGCCACCTCCCAGCGGAGCGTTCGGCAACACCGACCTCAATGGTACCTACACGTTTTCTGTTGAGGGCGCGGACGTTAACGGGCCGATGTCGATTGCCGGTTCCTTCACCGCCTGTGGTTGCGCCGGCGGGACCATATCGACCGGCACGGTGGATTTCTTCGACCCCGCTCTGGGGGCTCCCGGTTCGGCGGTCGGCTCGAATAGCACCTACAGCGTCGGCGCGGACGGGCGCGGAACCGCCAACTTGTATGTCACGCCGTCAGGGGGCACTTCCTTCAAGGTGATTTTCCAGTTTGTCCTGACTTCGAGTTCGCATGGGTTGATCATCCGCTATGACACTACCGGAACTGGCAGCGGCACGATTGACCTGCAGCCCAGCGTGGTTGCGCAGAGTGCGATTGCCAACGCTCCCTTCGCCGTCACTCTTTCTGGAAGCGACGCGAACGGCGACTTCCTTTCCACCGCAGGTTCGTTCACCCTCAATTCTTCAGGCGCGATCACTGCCGGAGTCGGGGACTGCAACGTAAACGGCGTTCCCTATTACCAGCCGACTCTTTCTGGCTCGGTTCCGGTAGGCTCGGGAACGGCGCCGGGAATCGGCTCGATTCTGACGGCGTGCTCGTCAACGGCTCTCGGCTTTGATGTCTACGCAATCGACAGCACACACCTGAAGTTGATCGAAAGTGACGGCTCCGCGTTTCTTGTTGGTGATGCCTTCGCTCAGACCAGCGCCTCCATTCCTCAAGGTACTCTGGTTTTCACGATGGAGGGTCTGGACGGGGGGAGCACCGGCAATCTGTTCGTGACCGGGGGCACGGTGACCTCCGATGGTGCCAGTGAACTTTCGGGCGGACTGCAGGACGTGAATGATGCCGGTACCGTGAACAACGGCGGTACTACGTCGGAGCCCTTTAGCGGTTCGTTCGTTGCGTCTCCCTCAGGCAGTGGGCGATTCCTGGTATCCCTCTCGGGTTTTCTTGGCGCCTCTACTTTTGCCGCTTATCCGTCGAGTGGCGGCATCCTGCTGCTGCAAGTCGACACGGGACTGGCTGCGGGAACCACAAGCGGTATGGCGCTACAGCAGACATCGGGCGCGGCCATCGCCGCTACCCAAGGTTACGGATTGAACAACTCCGGCGAGGACGTCATTAACGACGTGGAACTGGATGCGATTGCCCAGTTCACCACTACAAGTACTGGAATGACGGGCCTGCTCAACCTTAATGACGGGTTGACCATTAGCACTCAGAACGTGAACGGGACCTATACGGCGGGTTCCAACGGCGCGGGCTCGGCTACGATCGGTACGGGCCTGCAAAGCATGTTCTATTATGCTGCTGACAGCTCGACCGTGCTGTTCATCTCCACGGATCCCAACCAGGCGGCGCTGGGGCTATTCGAAGCTCAGACTGCTCCCAGCGATGCGGCGCAATCTGCCATTGCGAAGCCACGGCCTCTACCGATGCTGCGCGCGCTACCTCATTCGCGTTCGGCTACGCACAATAGTCAGTGGCTGCTGCGAAATAGAAAGTCGCAGTAGCGTGTTCCGATAGGATGTTCTGTCTGCGCGGCCTGCACGAAAGTGGAGGCCGCGTTTTTCTTGTGAAAGAGTAGATTCGCCGGGGTCGATTCGTCGAAGGGCTCAGCTTTCCGACACTCGGACTTTTCCGGCGGCTGTGTTTCGCGCACTGATCCATGCCACCAACCGGTAGAGCATCAGCACGGCCAGCACGGCGGCGTATTCCAGGGGCTTTTTCAGGTCGGCTTTGACCAGCCAGATGTAGTGGATGACTCCGGCGGCGGCGCTGAAATAAATCAGGCGGTGCAGGAGTTGCCAGCGTTTGCCACCCAATTTTCGGATCGACCACTTGGTCGAGGTCAGAGCCAGGGGGATCATCAGGGCAAAGGCCGTCATGCCGGCGGTAATGAAGCGGCGCTTGACGACGTCGGCCAGCATGTCGTGGACGTCGAAAGATTTGTCGAGCCAGACCCAGGTCATCAGGTGCAGGGTGCCGTAAAAGAAAGCGAACAGGCCGAGCATCCGGCGAAAATTGATCAGCCAGTATTGCCGCGTCAGCTTGCGCAGGGGCGTGACCGACAGCGTGATCAGCAGGAAAGTCAGGGTGCAGTCGCCGGTGCTGTGAGTGATGGCTTCGATGGGATTGGCTCCCAGGCCGCCGTGCAAGGCTCTCCAGACGAGCCAGGCCAGGGGAGCGAGGCAGGCCAGGAAGACTACGGGTTTGAGGTAGCGCGGCAAGGCAGCATTTAGCATTCAGCACTTAGCATTCAGCACTTAGCATTCAGCCATTCGGCAGTCTGCAATCTCACCCGCTCGGTGACGCCCCGAGCAGAAACGCAAAAGGGCTGAATGCCGAGCGCTGAATGCTAACTGCTGGCTTCTAGAAATTCTTTCTCAAATCCATTCCGGTGTATAGGCTGGCGACCTGGTCGTAGCCGTTGAACATCAGGGTTGGGCGTTTGAGGAATTCGCCGAGCCTGCGTTCTTTGGCCTGACTCCAGCGGGGATGGTCCACGTTGGGATTTACGTTCGAATAGAAACCGTACTCCGTGGGAGCGGAAATATTCCAGGTATTGAGCGGTTGGCGGTCGGTGAAGCTGATGCGCACGATCGCTTTCGCGCTTTTGAAACCGTACTTCCACGGAACGACGATGCGGAGCGGGGCTCCGTCCTGATTGGGCAGGTCTTCGCCGTACATGCCGAAACAGAGCAGAGCTAGGGGATGCATGGCTTCGTCCATGCGCAGGCCCTCGACGTAGGGCCACTGCAGCACATTGCGCTGCTGTCCGGGCATCTGGGACGGATCGAGGATCGTGGTGAACTCGACGAACTTGGCCTTGCTGGTGGGATTGGCGTGCTTAATCAGTTCGCTCAGCGAGAAGCCGACCCAGGGCACGACGATCGACCAGCCTTCGACGCAGCGGTGCCGGTAGATGCGCTCCTCGGGAGGGGCCATCTTGAGGATGGCGTCGAGATCGAGGTCCTGCTTTTTATCGACCAGGCCGTCGATCTTCACTTTCCACGGGTGCGTTCGGAAATTTTGGGCTAACTTTGCGGGCCCTTCTTTATCCGTGGAAAACTCGTAATAGTTGTTGTAGGTGGTTACGTCTTTGTAGGGAGTGACCGTTTCGGTGGTGCTGAACGGGCTTTTCTTGATGCCGTCAATTTTGGCTCCAGCGAGCGCGGTGGTTGAAGGTGAGATGAGCTCGCGCAGTCCGGCACCGGCCGCCACGGCGGCTCCGGTGAGCGCCGCACTGGCCAAGAACTTGCGGCGGTTCAGATACAGACTCTTGGGAGTGATCTCGGACGAACGAATGTCTTCAGCCTTCTTGATGAGCATGGAACCCCTATTCTTTATACGCGTATTCGCCGCAAACGGATTTATTTCCCACTAATCTTCCATCTGATAGGACGCTGTGGCGAGGAAAAAGTTGCAAAGGGATTCGCGGGCTGGGTCAAAGGTCAGAGGTCAGAAGTGAAAAGTGAAAAGTCAGAAGGCGGGCGTTATCCGAGCACTTCCCGCACCTTTCGCGACAGATTTTGCAGGGTGAAGGGCTTTTGCAGGAAGGCGGTGCCTTTCTCGAAGGCACCGTCGCTAAGGATGGCATCCTCGGTGTAGCCGGAGAGATACAGGACCTTGGTTTGGGGACGCGTCTGCACCAGTTGCTTGACCAATTCGCGGCCGCCGAGACCGGGCATGACCACGTCGGTGATGACCAGGTCGATATTGCCGTTGTGCTTTGCGGCGGCAGCCAGGCCGGCTTCGCCGTTCTCCGCTTCGACGACCTGGTAGCCCTTGGCGGCGAGCGTGTCCCGGACGAGTTGACGAACGGGGGCCTCGTCTTCGACCAGCAAGACGGTCTCGGTGCCACCCAAGGCGGTGTGCGCCACCGGAGCCTGATGCCGTTCGATGACGCCTTCGGCGCGCGGCAGATAAATATGGAATGAGGTGCCGCGTCCTTCTTCGCTCTCCACCATGACGTATCCACCGCTCTGCTTCACGATGCCATAGACCGTGGAAAGGCCGAGGCCGGTGCCCTTGCCTTTTTCCTTGGTGGTAAAGAACGGCTCAAAGATTCGCGACTGGGTTTCTTTGTCCATGCCGAGGCCGGTGTCGCGGACGGTCAGCAGAACATAGTTGCCGGGACGGATGAAGGTTTGCGCGCGGCGATGATTCTCGTCGACGAAAATGTTTTCGGTTTCGATCGCAAGCTTTCCGCCGCCGGGCATGGCGTCTTTGGCATTGACCACGAGATTCATCAGCACTTGCTCGAGTTGCCCGGCGTCGGCGCGGGTGTGAGCGGCATCGGGAGCCAGGGCGGTGGAGAAATCCACGTCTTCGCCGATCAGCGGCCGCAGCAGACGCTCCATGTCGGACACAATGGCGTTGACATCGACGACTTTGAGTTCCAGCAACTGTTTGCGGCTGAACGCTAGTAATTGCCGGGTCAGCGTGGTGGCGCGGTCGGCGGCCGCCTGAATCGCTTTGCCTTTTTCATACAAGGGATGGTCCAGGCTGAGATTGGCCAGAATCACTTCCGCATATCCGCTGATCACCATCAGCAGGTTGTTGAAGTCGTGCGCCACTCCTCCGGCGAGGCGGCCGACGGCTTCCATTTTTTGGGCCTGGCGAAATTGATCCTCCAGCACGCGGCGGTCGGTGATGTCTTCGGCGATGGCTTCGAGGACGTCGGCCGGCTCGTCCACGTTGCTCACAGCCCGTCCGCTGATGCGCACGGTGATGGCTCTGCCATCCTTGCGCTTCCACTTCAGTTCAATGCCATCGAGGCGTCCGGTGCGGCGGAATTCTGCGATCAGCCGCGTATGTTCTTCGGAGTGCGCGAATACATCTTTCTCCGGATCGAGTAACAGGACTTCCTCGGCGGAAGCGTATCCCAGCATCGTAATGAGGGCCGGATTTACGTCGAGGAATCTGCCTTCCAGACTCGACCGGTAAATTCCATAGACTGAACTCTGCACCAAGGAACGGTAACGAGCCTCGGAGCGGCGCAGCGCCAGCTCGTTACGCTTGATCTCGACCGCGCTGGCCAGTTGCCGCGCGACGAAAGTCAGAATCTCTTTGTCAGCCTCGCCGTAGCGGATGTTCTTCGAATAAGTCTGCACCACCAGAGCTCCGAAGGTGTGGCCGTTGACCTTGAGCGGAACGCCCATCCAGTCGAGGGAACGAGCACCGTTACGATGGCGCGCCACTTCGCCGCGATCCTCCATGGCCTGCAGTACTTCCGGCGTGGCCAGGAGCGGTAGCCCCACGCGGATGAGATAGTCGGTCAGCCCGCGTCCCAGTTTCTTGGGCGATGGCGCGGAATCCTGCTCATCGACAAAATAAGGGAAGCTGAGCAACTCGGTGGAGGGATCGTAAAGAGCGACGTAAAAATTCTTCGCGTACATGAGCTCATCGACAATGGCATGCACGGCGGCGAAAAACTGTTGCAGATCGGGGGCATTGCTGCTCTTCTCGGCTAAGCGGTAGAGCGCCGAACTGAGCAGTTCCACTTGCTTGCGGTCGGAAATGTCGTGATAGCCGGCATAGAAGCCCGCCATCTTTCCATCCAGCAGCAGAGGAGCGCAGGAGACGGAAACGTCGAGCAAGGATCCGTCTTTCTTTCTGCGCCGGGTTTCCAGAGTGATGCGTTCTCCTCGAGCCAGGGCGTGGCTCACCGACTGCGACTCGGCCAAACAGTCCGGCGGCACGACGAGATCTTCCAGGGGCTGTCCTATGACCTCGGCCGCTTCATAGTCGAACATGCGCACGAAAGTCTCGTTGGCCCAGAGCACGCGCTGGTCGCAATCCGCGATGGTCAGTCCATCGGGCGACGCCTGAAACATCTGTTGCAGAAACTGCAAGGGTACTTGGGCGCTCGGCGTCGGGGCGACGAGAGGAGGCAGGGGGCAGGAGTGTTGTGAACAGGAACCGTTCGCCGGGGAGGAGGCGTTATCCGGCGCTACGAATGTGGGAGGATCTCCGCGCTCCAGGGCTTGTTGCAGCCGGCTGGCGCGGGAAGGCTCCGCCCTTCCTGATTGGGTGACACGTTCACCCATCCGCGATTTCCCCCCTTGAAATGCGCAGTCTATGGTGCATGTTAGAGGGCTGTGGTACTGCGCTGAAAGTTACGGGGGTAATCCCGAAATAGCTGATTCCGAACTGGGCGCGACGCCCCAGCCCTTCGTAACTTGGAACGCAGGCTCAGCGGTCTTTATGCTCTACGCTGGACGCTTCGGGCTGGATGCGCTGGGTTGGATGCGCTGGGCTGTAAGTTCTTGTGCGGGAAGGTATGCGCTGGAGCTCTAAGCCTGAAGAGCGCGCGCCGCGCCCCATAGGCGTTTCAGGAAGACCGTTTTGAGGAGGACGATGTCATCGCTGGTTCCACGATCGCGCGCCGGTTCTACCGCGAAGCCCGACCCCACCCATCAACACTGGGGCATGCTGCTGTTTGAAAGCCTGTCGGCGGGCGTACTGGCGGTCGGAGTTGGCATGGCCATGGTGCTCATAGTGGTTGGCGTCTATGTAATTATCGTCTGGCCCCTTACCTTCTGGGACCTCGCCAGTTTTGGTAGCGAGAATTACGGGCCGTGGGCAGACACAGTATTGTGGTCGATCTTCGCCGGCGGATCGCTGGCGGGATTCTGGTGCTTCAGCGGGGCTGCGTTCAAGAACAAGCCCAGGGGCCGAGTTCCCGTACGCTCAGGCCGAATCCGAAAATAGGCGCCACTCCTAAGAATCGAACCCAGAATCGAACCCAGAATTTAACGCCAGAATCGAACGCCAGAATTTAACGCCTCGCGGTTACTTTGGTGGGTCGTGTGCGTAGCGCATGCCTACTTGTCGTGGCACAATGGCCGCACTGATCTCACACAACGTACCGCCGGGAACTTCCTCCAGTGCGGCTCAGTGCGGGGCAAAATATCTGGTATGAGAGGGTTTAAGGATGAACCGTTTGGGGGCGGCACCTGTGTGTCTTCGTTTACGGGCAGCGCTATTCCTGCTTTTCACTGTTGTGCTCGCGATTTCTGCTGCGCCGGGGCAAACGCCGGGCGTCACCGAAAACAGCATTTCGATTGGGTCGTGCGCCGCACTGGATGGCCCTGCCCGTTTCCTGGGCAAAGAGACGATCATGGGGGCGCAAACCTATCTGCATTCAGTGAACGAGGAAGGCGGAGTACTTGGGCGCAAGATTCAACTGCTGGCCCTCGATGACAGTTACGATCCCGATAAGGCCCCAGCCTGCTTCAAGCGTCTGACTAAGGAAGGCGTGTTTGCGCTGGGATTCCTGGTGGGTACGCCGACCGCCAGGGTGTATGTGCCCATGGCACAGGACGAGAAGATTCCGGTGGTGGGGCTGTTCACCGGGGCGCAGATGCTCTACGAACCGGTGAAACATTACATCGTTAACGTGCGCGCGTCGTATTACGACGAGACGCGCGAGCAGGTCGACAGGCTGTGGGATGTGAATGTGCACAAGATCGGAGTGATTTATCAGGACGACGCGTTCGGCAAGACGGTGCTCGATGGCGTGAAGCTGGCATTGCAGAAACATAACTCGGCTCCCGTGGCTCTCGGAACGTTCGCGCGCAACACGACCGATGTGGACGATGGGTTGAAGAGTGTGATGGCGTTGCGCCCGCAGGCGGTGGTGGTGGTAGGACCGTATGCGCCGGTGGCGGCCATCGTGAAAAAAGCGCACGCCGCGGGCTGGCGGCCGCAGTTCCTAACCGTATCTTTTGTGGGGACTGAAGCATTCATCAAGGAAGCCGGGCCTGACGCCGAGGGCACGATCATCACGCAGGTTGTTCCTCCGTACGACCGCACCGACTATGCAACGGTTGGTCTCTATCGCAAGAGTCTGTCGAAGTATTATCCCGACACGCCGCCCAGCTTTGTGAGCCTGGAAGGCTTTCTGGATGCAATGGTGCTGGTGGAAGGACTGAAGCGCGCGGGAAGAGATGTGACACGGGAAAACTTCATCACTGCCATAGAATCCATTCACGCGATGAACATTGGTATGGGAGCGAAGGTGATTTTGGATTACGGGCCGGCGGACCACAAGGGATTTGACGACGTCTACCCGACCGTGGTGAAGAACGGCCAACCGGTGCTGCTGACTGATTGGTCGACGCTCGGCAAGTGAACACCATTATCCCGGGCGAAGAGCTTTAACCACGAAGGACACGAAGGGGCACGAAGGAAACCACGCACACTTCTCGCGCTGTGTTTTTGAATTTCGGGGGAGTGTGCTCGAACGAGAGCTACGGTAGGCGATTGATGAGTGAGGCGACGTAGCCGGCGCCGAATCCGTTGTCGATATTGACCACGCTGACGTTCGAAGCGCACGAGTTGAGCATGCCGAGCAGTGCGGCGAGTCCTTTGAACGACGCTCCATAACCGATGCTGGTGGGCACGGCGATGACGGGAACGCCGACGAGGCCGCCGACGACGCTGGGTAGAGCACCTTCCATACCGGCGCAGACGATTACAACTCGCGCCCGGGTCAGCGCTTCGCGGTTGGCCAGCAGGCGGTGAATGCCGGCGACGCCTACGTCATAGAAATGCTGGACCTCGTTGCCCATAATTTCGGAGGTGACGACGGCTTCTTCAGCGACGGGAATGTCGCTGGTTCCGGCGGAGACCACGGCGATAATGCCCTTGCCATATTTCGTAGGATCGCGCTGCAGGACGACGGCGCGGGCGAGTTCGCGATATTCCACGGCGCGAACTTTTTTCTTGACCGCGGCAAATTGTTTTTCGCTGGCGCGCGTAGCGAGGACGTTGCCGCCTTGTTTAGCGAGGCGCGCGAAGATGCCGGCGACCTGCGCGGGCGTTTTGCCTTCTCCGAGAATGACCTCAGGCATGCCGGCTCGCAGGGCGCGATGATGATCGACTTTCGCGAAGCCGATATCTTCGAACGGCAGGTGGCGCAGACGAGAAACGGCATCGTCGGGCGTTAGCTTGCCTTTGCGTACTTGCTCGAAAAGTTTGCGGATGGATTCGGCGTTCAAGCGGCACTCAGCATTCGGCACTTGGCATTCAGAATCAGCCGGGCAAGGTCTAGATTAGCATTTTGTGGATGGCTGAGTTCAGGCGTGGGCGGCGCGTGACAGGGGGCGGGAGACGGAACGGAGCTTGGCGATCGCGGCGGTGCAGACTTTGCGGGCCAGTCCGGGTTCATCGAGGTGAGCCAGGAAGAGGCGGCGCAGACCGCTGGGCGAGACTTTGCCGGCGAGATACGCGTCGTAGATCTGGCTTCCGAGGCGGTAGCCGAGGTCTCGGGCGGCGGATTCGCATTTGTTCTGGTCTTTGTTCGTGTCTCTGTTCGAATCTCTGCGAATGGCTGCCTGGGCCGCTTTTTCGCAAGCGGCGCGGGATAGCGGCGACGGGTCGTCGGGTGCGGGTCGCGAGGGATAGAGCACGCGCGAGCCGAAGTAAGCGACTGCATGTTCGATCACGCGGGCGTAGAAATCGTCGATCGCACTCTTGCTTCCTCGGCAGCCGTTTCCGGAGCTGGCTTCTTTTGAAAGTTCATTCGGGCGTCCATTGCCGTTGCTTCGCTGCGGCAACCCTTGACAGGCCTGATGCAGGAAGCGCGCCGCATCTTCGGCCGCGTGAATCATCTGAAACTCGCGGACATAGAACGCATTCACCTGCGGAATGTAGGCGCTGCCGCGCTTTTCCACGCTGGCCAACAGGGCTTCACGCTCTGAGTCGCCGATGCCTTTGCGCGAGAGCAGGCGGCGCAGCATGGCGTCAGACGGGCCGGCGTAGACTTCCGGCAGCATGTCGACCAGAAACTTCGGCTGCGTGCCGTTGTGCGGCGAATAGCGGTTGATCTCGAGGAAGCGCGCCAGGCTGTCAATCAGGTTGTAAATTGTGGGAGCGAAGTCGGGAGTGTCTTCGCAACGGCTCCACTGGTCCAGAAACAGGCGGTAGCTTTCGTATTTTTCCAGCGGCGTGGCGTTGAAGACGCACAGCACGTCATCGTTCACGCGAACGCCTTCCACCTTGTCGGTGCGTTCTCCGGCGGCACGCCAGTACAGCGCGTCGATGTTCTGCAGTACGGTGAGAATTTTTTCTTCGGGCATCTGCTGCTGCAGGGCGCGAGGCAAGTGTCCAGGGGCGAGGTGCGACTCGCCGAACAACACGAAGACGACGGCGTTGGGATGGCGCTGGCGGATTTCAGCGATCTTGGCGGCGGCATGACGGTCGCGGGCGCCGATCTTGCGCAGATCTTCCCGCGGCATGCAGTCGAGGCCATAGACGGCTTCCGCGTGATCGCGGGCGGTGACCAGCAATTCGTGAAATGCGGTCCAGTCGTATCCCCAGTCGAGGTCGAAGCGGATGCGCTGGCGGAGTTCATTCTCGTCAATGTCGCGGCGCCACCATTCGTCGAGGATGTGCTGGTCGCGGGCGAAGATGGTTTCGACTCCGAGCACCACCGGGCGGTCCCCGGCCAGCGCGCGCTGCTCGATCAACGATGCGGCATGGCGCTGCGCGGCAGGGAGCGCGTGGTAATCGCCGACCAGGATCACGCCGGCGGAATGCAGCGCGCTCTGAATCTGCTGCGATTGGAGAACGGAATCGTAACTGCGATAGGCCTGGTTGAACTCGCGAAGATATTTTCTACGGTTGTGGGAATCCTGGGCGCGGATTTCGCGCTCCACTCCCTCCAGCGCGTGCAGTTGGCCTGCGCTGCGGCGGGATCGAAGATTCGTGGTCGAGGACATTTATCAGCTGCTAGCTTCTAGCTCCTAGCTACTAGCCCGTTCATCTTGACTTCTGGTTCACTGGCTCCCTATGCTCCAGAATTGGGGTAATGCTCCAGCCTTGCTTCCGTCCGGAGAAACTTTGCCGAACCAACCACCACAGAATCTGACTATCGCGACCACAGGGGCTAGCGGGGCCACTTTTCTGCGGCAGCTTCTTCTGGCCGTGGCACGCGACGAGCGCGTTGCGACGGTCAACTTCATCGCGTCCGACAGCGCACTGCGTGTCATGGCCGAAGAGTTGCACATCAAAGGACGGTCCAATCTCGTGGGCCAGATTCTGGCAGCATCGATCGGAAATTCCAGCGGTCGCACCTCGCGCAAACTTCCGCTGAAAAAGATTCGGCTGCACAAGATCAAAGAGCAAGCGAACGCTGACATCGGAGCGAACGTGGCCAGCGGTTCTTATCCCGCCGACGCTATGGTCGTCATCCCGTGCAGCGTGGGCACTTTGGCCCGTATCGCGAACGGCGTCGCCTCGCAGCTAATTGAGCGCGCGGCTGACGTTTCGCTCAAGGAGAAGCGTCCGTTGGTGCTGTGCGTGCGCGAGACGCCGCTCAATAAAATTCACATCCGCAACATGTACCGGGCGGCCGACGCCGGAGCGACTATCTTTCCGCTGATTCCGGCCTTCTATTACGGTCCTGCTTCCTTAGATGAAATGGCTCGCGAATTTGCCTATCGCGTGCTGGCTCATCTGGGCCTTCCGCAGCCTGACGCTTTTCGCTGGAAAGGCTGACTGATCAACAACTTGGCGGTCTAGGGATAAACTCTCCCGCCTCTCAGTAATATCGGCATCTTGACTCGGGGGAATTTCAGTGTAGTGAGCCAAAGGTGCTGGGGGCAGATGCCCGCCGGACATGTACGGGCGGGGGAAACCGCTCGTCATTCTCGAATGTCACGAGATTTCCAGAGCTGCAATCTCGAATCGATGGGGTAGAATGCGGCCAATTCCTGAAAGGTGAATTCATGTTCAGACGATGGTGCATCGGAGTCGTGTTTCTGGGAGTCGCCGCGCACGCGGCCGATGCCCAGAATCCGCTGGCAGGCGATGCCAAGGCGGCGAAGCTCGGAGAGTTTCAGTTCCGCATCAACTGCGCGCTGTGTCACGGACTGGGCGCGCATGGCGGAGGGCGCGGGCCCGACCTGACGCGGGCGGTGAAGAAACACACGCACTCCGATGCCGACATGTTTCAGGTGATTAGCAATGGCATTGCTGGCACCGCGATGCCGGGGAACGGGACCAACGGTCAGGGCGTCGGCATGACCGATGAGGAAATTTGGCAGATTATCGCCTACATTCGCAGCCAGGAAGTGAAGGCTCCGGCGCAGCCGCTGGGGAAGACTGCGCGGGGCAAGAATCTGTTTTACGGCGATGCCAACTGTTCGCTGTGCCACATGGTCGAGGGCAAAGGAGGGAGGCTTGGACCAGAGTTGACGGGGGTGGGCGGGTCGCGGACGCGCGAGGCGATTATTGATTCGGTGCGGAATCCCAGCCGCAGGCTGGCGTGGGGACTGACCGAGTCGACGAAGGAATTTCCGCAGGAGTATGAAAGCGTTACGGTCGTCACGGCGGACGGGAAACACATCAAGGGCGTAACCCTGAACGAAGACAACTTCAGCGTGCAGATCATGGATGCGGGCGAGCAGATTCATCTGCTGGAGAAAGACACGCTACTGTCATTTCAGAAGACGCGGGAATCGGCAATGCCGAAGTATACGACCGATACTTTGAGCGATAAGGAATTAGAGGACATCGTGGCCTACTTGGTCAGCGTGGGGGCAAAATGACGGAGCGGGGTTGTGTTGGATCTTTTGAAGCGTCAGGACGGCCGTTCGCTTCAGCGCCGCATCGAGGCGCCTCAACCGGCGACGCCTTCAGGCCCAGCCTCTCGCTGGGGCTAAAGCCCGCGGATCTTTCTGCTGCTTTACGCGGCGCTTCAGCGCCGCTCTTCCACGGGGTGACCAGGGCATATGTGATCCTGCTCGTGGCCGTACTGGGCAGCGGATTCTTAGTCTGCGCTCACGCCCAGGTCACGTTCGAACGGCTGGTGAATTCCGCGAAGGAGCCGCGGAACTGGATGACTTACTCGGGCGATTATTCCGGCAGGCGGTTCAGCGGGCTCGATCAGGTCAACATCACGAACGCGCGCATGCTGGTGGCGAAGTGGGTGTATCAGACTGGGGCAACCGGGAAGCTGGAGACTACGCCGCTCGTGGTCGACGGAATTATGTATGCCACCGCCCAGGATGACCGCGCGTTTGCGCTCGATGCACGCACGGGGCGGCCGATCTGGATGTATCAGCGGCAGATTCCCAGCGACATTCGGCCGTGCTGCGGACATGTGAATCGCGGGCTGGCGATTTTGGGCGACAAGGTTTTTCTGGGAACGCTGGACGCGCATGTCATCGCGCTCGACGCGAAAACCGGCGCCGTGGTGTGGGATGTGGCCGCGGCGGACTATCGCACGGGATTTAGTTTCACGGTTGCGCCGTTGGCGGTAAAGGGACTGATCGTGATCGGAGTTTCCGGCGGGGAATATGGCGTGCGTGGGTTTATTGACGCTTACGACGCCGAGAGCGGCGAGCGCAAGTGGCGGTTCTACACGGTTCCGGGGCCGGGCGAGGCCGGGCATGACACGTGGGAAGGGGATTCGTGGAAAGTGGGCGGCGCGCCGGCGTGGAACACCGGGACGTACGATGCGGTGACGAATCAGATTTTCTGGCCGACGGGAAATCCTGCGCCGTCGAATCGCGGCGAGGGCCGCGCGGGCGACAACCTCTACAGCAATTCCCTGCTGGCGCTGAATGCGGACACAGGAAAGTTGAGCTGGTATTTCCAGTTCACCAAGCACGACGAGCACGACTGGGATGCGACGCAGATTCCGGTGATGATCGACACGCCAGTTGAGGCTGGCGGCAAGCACTTGATCGCACAGGCCGACCGCAACGGATTCTTTTATGTGCTCGATCGCACCACCGGCAAACTCATTTCAGCCAATGCTTTCGGCAAGACTACTTGGACCGACACAAAGGACGCGGAGGGACGGCCGGTGGCGAATAAAGACGCTTCGCCCACGCTTGAGGGACGTACGGTGTGTCCGGGGGCGCTGGGCACGACGAACTGGTTTCCGCCGACGTACAGCCCCCAGACCGGGCTCTTTTATGTGTCGGCGCGCGATCAGTGCGACATTTTCTCGACCGCTCCGCAACCCTATGAGGCCGGACATGCCTATTACGGAAGCGCGTATTTTCCATCGGAAGAGGCCAAACCCTATCGTGGATTCCTGAAGGCGATCGACCCGGCGACCGGGCAGGTGAAGTGGAAATTCGAGCACACGTCGCCGACGTGGTCTGGAGTGCTATCGACTGCCGGGGGACTGTTGTTCAGCGGCGACGCGGAGGGAAATTTCATTGCCTTCGATGCGGAGGCGGGCAAGCCGTTGTGGCATTTTCAGATGGGAGGAGCGGTCTACGCCGCGCCCATGGCGTTTGCGGTGGATGGGAAGGAATATGTCGCCATCGCGGCAGGGAGCGCGGTGTATACGTTTGGACTGCCGTAACAGCGATTCGAAATCCCAAGATAGGGACACCGCGCAGGTGGCTCGTGGAACTGATGTAAAGACCGTTGGCCCTTATGCCGATTTCCAAGGCAAGGATCATGAAAGAGATTACGATCACGGAATTCAGAACGAAATGCTCTGCCATCCTCTCGCCCGTGCAGAGGACGAAGAAGCCAATCAGGATAACGCGCCTTGGAAAGCCTATCGCTGAAATTATTCCGGTTGATCCGCTCACGAACAGGGACTGGATGGGTCCTGGATGGGCTCAATGAAGGGCAAGACGAAGATATTGGGAGACATCGTCTCTCCCGCGTGCGACGAGGGTGACTGGGAAGTTCTGCGGTAGCCGCCTCGTCGGAATCTCCTCCTGAGGAATCTTTGCGGTTACCGCTGTACCCGGTTGACGCACAGGGCAGTTTCGTACTAATGTGCGAATTACACCGGAAAGGAGGTGGTCGGATGACAAGTTCTGAAGGCAGTAGTTGGACGATTCAAAGACCAGGTGAGGTGGCTGAGACTTAGAGCGGTTGCTCTAAGCGGGGCTTCGGGACGCGTAACCAAAGAACCACGCGCCGAAGCTACAGCCCGCACACTAACCGGTGAACACAGGTTGACTCGCTGGCGCAGGTCGGTCAGGTGAGTGAATCCGCGGGAATAGATCTTTCATGGTCATCCCCGACCCGGGAGTTGCCGTAGAGGCCACGTTAGAGTGACCACCTCTTGGTCAATCCCAAACAGTCCACCGGGCGGCCCGCAAGCCAGCGTTGATTCTGTCGACGAGGCTTGCGGGCCGTTCTGTTTTCGCGGGCAGATCGTGCCACGGATTTGCACGGATCTGAATGGAGTATGATTCCCAGCGATGACCATGATCGATCCCGAGGAGGAGAGCCGTCGTCTGGCGGAAGTTTATTCTTCTCAGTCGGACGGAGAACTGGAGCGGGTGGCCGGGCAAGGGTCTGAATTGACGGATCTGGCGCGAGAAGCACTGCGAGCGGAACTCACCAAGAGGGGCCTTTACGTCGGGCAATTGGAAGAGCCAGCGGATTCGAAAGCGCCCGAATTTCGCGATCTGGTTCCGATCCGCACCTTCTGGAACCTGCTGGAGGCTCAACTGGCGAAGGGATTGCTCGAATCGGCGGGAATCGAGACCTTTCTATTCGACGACAACATGGTGCGACTCGACTGGTTTAACGCCAACGCGCTTGGCGGAGTGAAATTGCGGGTCGACGCGGATAAGGTCGAGGAGGCCACTCGAGTTCTCGAAGAAAGTATTTCCGCCGACGCTCCTTTCGAAGAGGAAGATCTCTGATATGGGTTTGGTCAGGACTGCTTGACGCGGCTGACGATCATCGTGATCGCACGCTGGGCCGACAAGGCGGCGCCTTCCTGCCAGCCAATGAGGTGGCTGCAGTGGTCTCCGGCGAAGTAAATGCGATCGTCGGGAACGATCAATTCGCGGTAGGGCCCATCGTAATAAGACGATTCGTCCGCGGGAGGGTAGCCCGGCCCACGGCTGACCCACGAGCCGAGGTTATAGGGCACTTTGCCCCAGGAAATGTAGATCGGCTTCTCCAGTTCCTTGCCCTTGCCGGAATGCAGTTTCTCGATCGCGGCTCTGGAGGCGGCAAGCTTCGCCTCGAAGGAAGGCAGTTTGCCGAAGTCGTCCCAATTTTCCATGAAGTACCCGGAGATGACGATTCCGCGCGGCGCCATCAGCTTCGCGCTGGGATACCAGACCACGTTGATCGGACCGCTGGTGAGAAACGAGAGGCCGCCATAGATTTCGTCACCATCCTGTTCCCAAAAGCGCCGCGACTCCCACGCAACCTTGTAGGCCGAGTCGTAGGTGACCTGCTGGATCGCCGACTTCACGCGCGGAGCGAAGTCGTTGGGGACATTCTTCAGTATGGTGAGCGGGAGAGCGCAAATGCAATACGACGCCTCGATGGAGGCAACCGGCCCGGCTTCGCCGTCGCGGTATAACACTCTGACGCCGCTGGCGGTTTTTCTGATTTCAGCCACCGGAGAGTTGTAGTGAACGATGTTTCCGAGAGAGCGGGCAAAGGCGTACGGAATGCGGTCCATGCCGCCCACAGGCTGGAACATCGTGGCCTGCATATCAAGTGCTTCTTCAAAAAGCATGGGGCGGCAGAACTTCGACCGCAGCAAGTCGGAGAAGGCGAGCGGATCGCGAGGAATTTCAACTTGATCTCCGGCGCCGGGAAACTGGCGGTCGCCGGAGCGCGAGGAGCCCTTGTACTCGTAATTCTTGTCGAGGGCGCCGTAAGCCCTTAGAAAATCCATCACCAGGGCGTGATCATCCGGCGTGAATTCCTGATCAAGCGCGCCCTTTTGCACGCATTTGGCCAGCAGTTCGGCAACATGGCCGCGCGTGTCATTGACGGCTTGCGCCTGGCGAATTGGTTTGCCGTCGAAAACTGCGTCGTTCTGCAACAGCGCGCTGCGCGACGTATTGACCTCGACTTCGAGCGCGACTCCCAGTTCATTGCAGTAGCCGAGAATATTCTTGTGGATGGACGGAAGCCGGGCTGGGCCGCAGTTGAAATAGTTGCCTTCGTCGAAGCTACATTCCTGCGATCTGCCATCGTCGAAAACCACTTTCGATCCGCGGCGCAGAGTCCAGTTGCGGCCGCCGGGGCGCTCGCGCGCCTCCAGCACAGTGCAGTCGAAGCCGGCGCGACGCATCTCAAAGGCGGACACGAGGCCGGCAATTCCTGCGCCGAGAATGATCACTTTCGTTCCCCGGCCAGTGGATGGAGGCAGGGGGAAATCGGGATGCTGGGTGGTCTCAACCATGCCCAGTAGACCGAGGGAGTGCATCGTCATAAAGGCGGCGCCGTAGCCGCCGGCCCGGGCGACTCTGGTGATGAACTGGCGTCGGGTGATGGTCATCTTGAGATTCGAGTAAGGTATCACGCCGGGCGGCGGACAACGGCGCGAATTTCTGCATTGAGGGATTCGAGTAGAGGATGGAACGGCGAGGCGAAACTCGATGTCGTATTTCAGGAGTTGGCTTTTAGTTTCGCGAAGCCTTTTTGGATTACGTCGAGCGTGTCTTCGGCGAGATTCAGCGCAGGGAGTTCCTCGCTGGTGAACCAGCGGACGTCGGCGGCGTCGCTGGCGGCTCGTAGTTCTCCTCCTACGCGGCGACAGAGGAAATCAATCAGCACATAGTGATACTGCACGCGCTGTTCGGCGTTGCGCAGGACGCGGTCGTAGACGCCGAGCAGGTCGGCGGGGTCGACGGCGAGTCCGGTTTCTTCGCGGGCTTCGCGGATAGCGGCTTCGCGAACCAGTTCACCGACCTCGAGCACGCCGCCGGGGATCGACCACTGGGCCTCCAGGGGCGGGTGGGCGCGCTTGACCAGGAGGACGCAGGCGTCCTCTATGATGACGGCGCCGACGCCGACCAGCGGGGTTGAGGGGAATTCACGGTTCATGGGTGCGAGGATTTTATAGCATCGTCAGGATTGAACTGATGGCGGGAAACAGCAGGTCCCTCCACTCCGGTCGGGATGACAATGTGTATGGGATGACAATTCATTTCAGGAATGCAGCCCGGTGTGGAGTGG
>JBEKRY010000055.1:0-24320 GCA_049517555.1 Candidatus Sulfotelmatobacter sp.
ACCAAGTAATGGTTCAACTCACGGTTTCAACGACGCCGCATAAGCAGCGATTGCCGCCATGTCGTCGACAGTAAATTTTGCGATGGCGGGTTTCATCTTTTGCACCGCCACTCCCGCACGCGCCCCGCTTTGAATATCGTAAAGCTGCCGCACAATGTAGCTGGGCGAACGTCCCGCCAGCGCCGGCACATTCGCGAGGCCCCTTAGATCGTTGCCGTGGCAGGCGGCACAGCGCAGAGTCTTGTTGGGGTTGGCGGTCGTGAGCGCCTTACCTCGCTTGATGCTGCCTACCGGCACATATGCGACGAAACCGGAATGGTCGTCGCGCAGTTCGGTGCGTTCCAGATTCTCCGGCGTTTCGATAATGCGCTCACCGATAGGCTCCATCTCGGCTGGGCCGTTCTCGGCTGGCTCGGTGGCAACCAGCATCCAGCCGGCAACGTGAGTCTTGGGGACTGTGTCAGTTTCCACGACGCGGATCCACGGTCTCGGTTTCAGCGCGAAGAAGTACTCGGCGGCGGCCTGGATCTCTCGTTCGTTCGCTTTGGTTTCGTATGCGATCATGGCGCTCGTGGGCCCGTGTTTCGGTTCGGAGCTCTTGCGCAGGCCGCTCTTGAAATCGGCCAGTTGCTGAATGATGTAGGCCGCGGGAAGGCCCGTCAGACTGGAATTCTCCGGTCGGCCTTGCCCGTTCGGCAGGTGGCAGTAGCCGCAGGCAAAAACGTCGGGCGCGCGGCCGCGCGACACGATTTCCGGCATCGCCGGATGATCCGTGGGATGCCAGTCCGGAGGGGCGAACAGGTCCGTAGTTTGGACGAGAGTGAAAGCTGCTGTGCTGCCGGGAACGTGCCGCGGAGTGGTGTCCGGCGTTTTCGCGGGGACGGCCGCCGCGCCGGCTGGCGGATTCACAACGTAGGCCCAGTAGGGAGGAGACTCACGCACTGGCGGAGCTTTTGTGGCTTTTTCCGCAGCGGTTGGGTTGCCGAGGCTGGAATCCTGTGCCCCGCCGCTTGCCGCAAATACGCACAGAATCGTCCCCGCAGCCATCGCGAACACCCGGAATGAGCTGCGAAAACAAATGTCGATAGTCCGAAGTCGGTGCGTCGGCAAGCCGAGAATACTATCCGATCGACCGCATTTTATCCATTGCTCGGCTGATCGGCTGTTCGAGTAAACCAAGGGCTTTACCACGAAGGGCACGAAGGTCCGCGAAGGGAACACATCGAAATAAAAACCTTCGTGATACGGAGCCTGCCCTGAGCGAAGTCGAAGGGTGTCCTTCGTGGTTGAGGGTCTTTCTTTCCGCGTGCCGACAGCGTGGTACTCTCGTCGTTCGTGTCATCGCTCGTGACCTCGCTCACCCAATTCGCACCCGCGGTGTACAGCGTCGCGGCGGTATTTCTGTGGGGTGCGGCGGACTTTGCGGGAGGCTATGGGTCGCGCCGCGCCAACGCGTTCGTGCTGACCGCGTTTTCGCATCTCTGCGCATTCGCGCTGATGCTCGTCATTGCATTTGCGCAGCACGGCGCGTTTCCTTCGGGCGCGAGCGTCGTGTGGGCGCTGATGGCCGGGGCGATTGGAGGATTCTCGCTGGCCATTTTCTATCGCGCCCTGGCCTCGGGACAGATGGGCCTGACGGCCCCGATTGCGGCCTTGCTGGGCGCTGCCATCCCCACCATGGTCGACATCGCTCTCGAAGGCTCTCCCAGCCGCTGGACCATCGGCGGCTTCGGGCTGGCCATCCTGGCCATTTGGCTGATCACTCGCCCCGAACCAAGTCGGGAGGAATCGTACGAAGAAGCATCCGGGAAAAAAAGAACCGACGAAGAACCGCAAAGAAACGACGGGACGAACAAGGCGAGCGCCTCGGGCCGCCCGGCCGGTGTGGCCATGGCAGCGCTCGCCGGAGTTGGATTTGCGGGTTTCTATCTATGTGTCCACCAGGCGAGCGGCTCTCCGGCATGGATCGCCGCCATCTCCCGTATCGGGTCGCTCACGACCACAGGCATTGCGGTGCTTGCAACCCGCGCTCCGCTCACGCTCGACCGTCCGCGCGCCACGCTCGGCATGCTGGCCGGATTCTTCGACATCACCGCCAGCGCCCTATTCATCTTCGCCAGCCAGCGCGGACGCCTGGATCAGGCCGTTGTCCTGACTTCCCTGTATCCAGCCGTGACCGTGGTGCTGGCATGGCTTGTCCTGAAGGAACATTTCAGTGGATGGAGATTCGTTGGCCTGCTGGCGGCGCTGGCGGCGGTGCCGATGATCGCGGCGGGGTAAGCGCAATTTTCCGGCCTCATTCCATATTCCAGAATATGGAATGAGGCACCTGAGTTCTCGGCGGATTGGCAGCCACCGTCCGATCTCACTCCGCACTCGCGATTCGGTACGCAGTGCTGCTAGCATCGCAGTGTGCCGCTGCTTGAAATTCGTAATCTGACGAAAGTCTTTCCGCATGGCGAAACGCCGTTTGGCGGGAAGGCGCGCGGAGAAGTGCGCGCGGTCGATGACGTTTCGCTCGACATTCACGCTGGTGAGACGCTTGGACTCGTGGGCGAATCCGGATCGGGTAAGAGTACGCTGGGGCGCTTGATCCTGCGTCTGATCGAGCCGACCTCCGGTACTGTGCTCTTCGACGGCCGCGATCTGCTGGCGGCCAGTCGGGGCGAAATGCGGCGACTGCGCCGCGATCTGCAGATTATTTTTCAGGATCCATTCGCCTCGCTCGATCCGCGTTTTCGGGTGGAAGACATTATTGCCGAGCCGCTGGTCATTCATCGGCAGAGCATCCATGGGCAAAGCATTCATGAGCGGGTCATTCATGGAAATGCAGGCGAGGATCGTCGAGCCAAGCTCGACATTCGCGGCCGGGTCGGGGAACTGCTGCGGGCGGTGGGGCTCGACGAGTCGGCACGGATGCGTTATCCGCACGAGTTTTCCGGGGGACAGCGGCAGCGTATCGGAATCGCCCGCGCGCTGGCGCTGCGGCCGAAATTCATGGTGTGCGACGAGCCCGTCTCGGCGCTGGATGTGAGCGTGGGGGCGCAGATTGTCAATCTGCTGGCGCAACTGCAGCACGACTTCGGCCTGACGTATTTGTTCATCTCGCATTCCATGCCGGTGGTGCGCTATCTCTCGACCCGCATTGCGGTGATGTACCGGGGAAAGATCGTCGAAGTTGGCGACACGGCGCAGATTACCGAGCGGCCGGCGCACGCCTATACACGCAGTTTGCTGGAGGCTACGCCGGCGTTGCTGGCGTAGGGAACACGTTTTGGGCATCCGGCCGATGTCATCCCGCAGGAGCGCCTTTCACCGTATGAAGCGCGGTGCGCCCATCGACAGCATCAACAGCGTCGGCCTTCGCAAGATTCCTCGCCCGGCTGTCGCCGCGCTCAGGATGACATCGGGCTGGGAAATCATTTTGAAATTGAGCCACTGCCCACGGTCTCGGCAGCGCGACGGGCGCAGCGCGCGGTGACTGTGCCATACTTTCCGGATGTCCCGCCCAGCGCCCGGTTCGGCTCGCGATCTGATCGAATTGATGGTCGGCTTCGGGCTGATTCTCTTCGTCCTGTGGATGCCGGAGTTTCCGCAGCACATTCTTTCTCCCCTGGCGCTGGTGGTGACTCTCGGCATCGTGCTGGCCCGGCGGCCGAGCTTGGAAGACCTCGGCATGAGCTGGCGCGGGCTGGTGTCGTCGCTCTGGATTCTTCCTGCGGCGATCGTCCTTGTCGTCGTGAGCCTGCTGGTGGCGAAGCAAATCGGCACGTTGCATCCGCTGTATAAAGGCGACTTCAAGCACATTGCCGGCTACGTTCTGTGGACGCTTTACCAGCAGTTCCTGCTGAATGACTTGTTCATGCCGCGTCTGACGCGGCTGCTGGCCAGCGAAAACGCGGCCGTTAGCCTGGCTGCAGTGTTGTTTGCGGCGGCACATCTGCCGAACGTGTGGCTGGCAGTTGCGACTCTCGTTTGGGGGGCGGTCGCGTGTCTGCTGTTCCGGCGCTACCGTAACCTTTACGCTCTCGGCCTCGCTCAGGGACTACTGGGCATTTGCTTTGCCGTGTGCGTGCCCGACTCTCTCAGCCATCACCTGCGAGTGGGGCTGGGATATTTGCGTTACTCAGCGCCGCAGTCTCGCCCGTAGCAACCCACGCTCGCATTCTCTGCAGGCCGTTTTTTTTCGTAAGTCGTTGAGTCTTCGTGTAAGTGATTGAAAAGTCGTAGGAGGGCCCTGCCAGGCCGCTGGAGACTCGATTTTGTCGCGGATGGAGCTAACCTCGGCCTGAAGACCGATCGTCGACGGCAGGGCCGTTTCCGGCCCCGCCAAGGGCATTCTGTTGAGGGGGTATCGTGGCTTTAGGGAGCGACCAAGCCAGCTCTCGGGACATGCGTAGCAATATTGTACGTATATATATGTACAATATTGTCAATACCGCGATTTCTGGCTTCTTTTAGGATTTTCTGACTTCTCTTGGTTTCTGACTTCTCTTAGTTTCTGACTTCTCTTAGGAAGTGAGGCAAGCTGGACGGAAATAAATCGTAGGGTCTGGATTCTCAGTGGAGCGGATAGCCGGCTGCGCCCGGCAACAGGTTATCGACCTTGAGCACTTTCATCTCCGGCTTGAGGTCGCGGAGAATTACCAGACTGATGCCTCCGGGAAAAGCCTTCAGGGCTTCTTTCTGCATGCCGACCGAAGGAACGATCAGGGGTTCGGCGTCGGCCTCGCCACGGAAGACCTGGGCGGTCCAGTATTGCTTGTATTCGCTTTCCGACATGGCGAGAAGCTTCAACAGAAGGAACCGTTCGGGGCATCCCGGGCCGCGACCGATGAGCTTGATGGGCAGTCCGCCGGGCCACGAGCGTTTCGCACCGCTGAATATCTTGCGCAAGTCCCCCAGGCTGACATTGGTGACAGGATTTCCCGGGTTGACGATGACAGCGATGTCGCTGGCCTGCGCTGCGACTGGCGGAGGAGGCGAGAAGATGGCCAGTCCCAGACTTGTCAGTCCCAGGAGGAGCGGAATTGCGATGGACTTGAGGCGCATGTTCGGTACCCGATGCTCTCTCCTGTCTCAGAAAGTAAACGCAAACTGCAGTTGCAGACCGTTCAGGTCGGGCTCGCCGCGCCGGATGGTGTGATCCAACTGAGCAGTAAAGCCGGCGTAGTCGTTCAGATCGTAGCGCGCGCCGAACGATGGCCCGTAGCGCAGGCTGACGTCGTTGTAGATCAAATTGTTGGGGCTGGCGTTTACATACTGAAAGCGGAAAAAGGGGCGAAGGTGGCCAACCCGCTTGGAAAACTGGGTGTAGAACGCGGGCGTGTTGAAGACGGGCCAGATGAAATGCAAGGGTGCATCGCGAATGAGGAAGCCCTCATTGAGAAACTCGAAGCCGTGCGCCACGTAGACCACATAACCGTTGACGATGGTCTGGCCATATCTGGCGGACAGTCCCGGAGAACCCGGAGGCGGGGGCAGCGGAGCACCAGAGAACGTGGCCAGGAGGTTATTGCTGATCTTGTCGTGGTAATACGAAGTTCCGATTTGCAGCCCGCGGGCGGTGTCGGGGCGCAGGAATAATCCAACGTTAAAGTCGTTGCCGTTATTTTCATCGGTGAATAAGCCGTCGCCGTTAAGGTCCGGCCGAATGGTGTCAGAGGATCCGTATTCAGCAATGTAATTCAGTCCCAGACTGCCCGAGGGAATTGCGCCGGTTATAGAAACGCCGACGGCTTGCGTCGGAAGCAAACCCCCATTGCTGGCATATTCCATCACCAGCGGGCGATCGGCGGTGGTTTGCAGCCAGGCGGCGCTGAGAAACGCCCAGTTGTAATAGCCGATGTTGGTCTGGTAGCGGCCGAAGGACATCTTCAAATGGTCGTTGTGGTCATACTTAAGCAGCATCCGGCGCAGGGTTACTTTGTAGCTTTGAGCGTCTCCTTCCTCGAAGATAATTTCGGAAAGCACACTGGTTTTGTTGGTGAGCCTGGAAGTAAGGAAAAGGCCAAAATCGCCCGTATAGAAGTCTCCCGCCGAGCCAGGGACGAATCCATAGGTTCCCAGTTCGGGCTTGCGTTGGTTGAGGGCCTGGTAGTCAACTTCCCCGAAGCCGCGGAATTGGATGCCGTGAACGTCATGCCAGTCGTGAGGAACGGACGCGGAGGTGGGTGCTGGCGCTGGTCGTTCCTCGGGTTGTGGTAATGCTGGCGGCGGTGCGGGCAGCGGAGCCGAGGAGGATGCGGGTTCGGTCGCGGTCGCGGGTGCGGTTGGCGCCTGTTTGGCCTCGAGAATTCTGATCCGCTCTTGCAGGTCGCGGTCCTGTTGTTGCAGCTGCCTGATCTGCTGTACCAGTTCGGGGATGGTTTCCTGGGTGGTCTCGCCGGAGCCGGGGTTGCTCGTCGGTGTCTGTGACCACGCGGAGGCAGGAAACAGAAGCAGCGCTAGCATCGTGAAACCGTTGCGAGTCCGGATTGTCATTCCTGGCACAGACCTCTCCTTGACCGGGAATGCGCGACATTCCCTGAGTTGACTGTCGGCAGGACGGGCTTAGGGCATGGGGTTACTTTGGGAGTTACGAGGAAGGTGGAGTTCGTTTTGACAGTATTACCGAATTGGAATTGACATTGGAAATTGACATTGGAACTGGTGAAGACGCCGAGTTCAAACGAACCCTCGAGCGGCGACCGTCCCTAGAACCACCACGACCATAACCAATCGACGCAGGTGTGGGTGATGGCCGAGGCCGGAACGCGGCGGTGCTCGCGCCAGGCGCGGCCGTAGAAAATGCCGGCGATAGTCGCCAGCAGAACATAGCGCCAGTTGAAGTGGGCGGAGCGTTTATTGAAATGGGAGAGACCGAACAGCACGGAGGTAATCACGAGCGCGGCGGGGCGTCCGACGCGACGCTCCAGCAGATTCTGTACCCAGGCGCGGAAGAAAAGTTCTTCTGGGATGGCGACAAAAACAAAAATGCCCGCCCAGGAAAGAACTGCCTTGCCCACGGAGGGCAGGTTGGCGTGGGGATGGATGAATCCGAGCGCGTATCCGAGCACGAGCACGACGGGAGCGAAAAATAAGAGCTCGCGCAAGCCGGTTTTCCAGTCGCTTTTCCAAGAGTTCCAGCGCAGGTGGAAATCGAAACCTGTGCCGCTCAGTCGGCGGATGCCGAGAAAGCCGTAGAGGCCGGCGTCCACCAGCAGGAGATTGGCCAATCCACGCAGGCCGCCGGGCCATGCCACGTCGAACCAGCGCAAGTCGACAGCCAGGCCGAGGGTGAGGAGAATGACGGCATCGCGCCAGTTGCCGCGCTGTTCGGGATCGGCGGCCGCGGCCCGCGCCAGCAGCCACGCAATCACCACCGGCAGCGCGGCGTATAAAGCAAACCACTGCCAGCGGAACATGTGCTGCGAGGCCGCGAGGACTGCGTAGGGAACAACCAGTACGGCCGGCAACGCCACACGCGCGGCCAGCGGCCAGCGTGCGATTGCCTGTGCGATGCGCTCGGCGGCGCATCCGAAAGCGACCGCGGGCCCGAGTTCTGCCACGAGGACGGCGATCACGAGCGGCGTCGCGTTCGACATGCGGATTATCTTAAATCCGGACTGCAGCTTGGATTGCTTGTAGAGTCGCTGGCCCTCAGGCTAGAATTCCCTCGAAACTTTTCCAGGAGGCACTTATGGCCGCCGCTCCGGTCCTGCCCGCATCGCCTGCTCCCACGCCCGAACCTGCGCCGCTTTCCCAGGGCGCGCGCATTATCGATACGTTCATTGCGCCCTCGAAAACCTTCACCGATATAAAGCGCAGCGCCGCCTGGTGGGCACCATGGATCGTGATTTCCATCTTCTCCATCGTCTTCGTTTACGCCGTTGCGAAGCAGATCACCTTCGAGCAGGTGAACCGCAACGGCATCGCGCACTCGCCCAAACAGGCCGAGCAATTCGACAAGCTACCGCCGGACCAGCAGGCGGCGCGCCTTCGCATCGCTGCGAAATTCGTTGCCGTCTTCGGCTACGGCAGCCCGGCCTTCATCCTGCTTTATTGCCTAATCGGCAGCGTCGTCGTGTGGCTGGTCTTCAAGGTTGGGGCTGGAGCTGAGACCACCTTTTCTCAGGCCTACGCCATCATGATGTACGCTTGGCTTCCTGGAATTCTGCAAGCGATCCTTGCGACGATCTCTTTATTTGCAGGAACCAATCCTGAAGGTTTTGACATGAGCAACCCCGCGGGTACAAATCTCGCGTACTTCCTCGATCCCGACACAACGGGCAAGTTTGTGCGCAGCATGGCATCGGCGCTCGACGTGTTCAGCATCTGGAGTATCATCCTGGTCGGCATCGGCTTTTCCTGTACCAGCAAAGTGAAGCGCTCGAATGCCATTATCCTCGTCGCTGCGTGCTATCTGGTCTACAAGCTGCTTGGGGCAAGCCTGGCCGCCGCGTTCTCGTAGGGGTTCGGTACGTCCGTTCGGCGCAGATTCTTGCCGTGACATGAAAATCCCAGGGTAAACCCGGGTGACCAGGGTCATCCGGCGATGGATTCGATTGCCTCCACAACTTCCGGCGGGAGCTTCAGATCGAGGCTGCCTAGATCTTCCTTCATGTGCTCGGCGCTGGATGTGCCGGTCAGCGGCAGGATGCCGACGGCGCGCGCGAAGCTGAATATCAGCTGCGCGGGAGTTGCGGGCGTTGGTCCGGCATTCATTCTTGCGGCTAGTGCGATCAGCGGGGGATGTTGCAGGACTTCTGGGTTTGCGGTGAGCAGCGAGAATCCCTGATAGGTAATTTTGTGTTGAGTGCAGAACGCGCGCACTTCGCGGTCCCATCCGGTGCGGGCGAAACAGCGATTCTGGACGAAGGCGGGGAGTTCCGCGCCAGCGTTAGCCATTTGTTCCAGATGCTCCAATGAAATGTTGCTCACGCCGAGCAGGCGGGTGCGGCCGGCGTCGCGCTCTTTCCGCATTGCCTCCCAGACTTCGGCGTCGGCTTCGGTCCAGTCATAGCCAGAAGACGGACCGTGCAGGACGTAGCTGTCGACGCGGTCGGTAGCCAGATGCTCGAGCGAACTGGCTAACGACTGCGCGACTTGAAGTGCGAGCGGGGCTGCGGGATCGTAGGGGAGGCGGTGGTCCTGGCCGCGCTGGTAGGTGAATTTGGTCTGCAGAAAAAGATCGGCGCGGGCTACTATGCCGGCGCGATAGGCGGCGGCCAGGCCTTCGCCGACTCCGGCTTCGTGGTAATGCTTGCGCTGGTTGGCGGTGTCGATGGCGCGAAAGCCGGCGCGGAGTGCGAGTTCGGTGAGGGCGGCGGTGCGGTTCTCTTTCCAGGCGGTGCCGTAGAGGAAGTCGGGTGAGGGCATCGCGTCATTGTTGCACAAGATGCTTTTAGCGAAATGCTTTTAACCACGGAGGACACGGAGGACACAGAGGAAACTGGAGTTTGCATTCTCCGTGTCCTCTGTGTCCTCTGTGGTTATGAAGTTCGCGGGGTGCAGAGATGACCTGTCGATCGGGGCGGGTATATGCTGGAGGTCCCAGGAGGCTCATTGTGAAAACGATTTTGCTGATTGCTTGTATTGCGATATGTTTCGCCACCAGTTTTGCCCAGGCTCCATCGCCAGCTCCGATGGCGAAGACTCCGTCTATGGTTGCTTCGCCGCAGGGACCCGGATCAACGAAGGATCCCGTGGCCACATCGTTGCGGGTGCTGCTGCAGCGTTCGCAGAACAACACCGTAGGCGCGATTGAGGCCATGCCCGCGGACAAGTTCAGCTACAAGCCCACGCCTGACCAGATCAGCTTTGCGCACCTGGCCGCGCACATCGTCGGATTTAACAACGCACTCTGCGCCAAGGCGGCGGACGTTCCCGCGCCCAAGGTGGACGAATCCAAAGAGACCGATAGCAGGGATCAGCTGGTGGCTGCGGTGAAGGCTTCGTACAGTTTCTGCAGCGATGCCCTGAGCAAGATGGACGACTCGAAGCTAGGCGATAACGTTGAAATCTTTGGTGGGCGACAGGTGCCACGCGCCATGGTGGCGCTGATCCTGTCCGGCGGATGGGCCGATCATTATGCGGCGGCCGCGATGTATCTGCGGCTGAATGGGATTCTGCCGCCGAGCGCGCAGCCGAAGAAGTAACGCGGGGGGCATTGAGTGTTTTGAGAACCGATTTCCGGTGCGGGAGGCCGGGGGCTAAAGCCCATATTGGTTTATAGGCGGCTTACGCGGCGCTGAAGCGCCGCTCTTCCACGACTTTTCGCAGGCCGGACTTGTGAGATGACTTGAGTTATTTCTTCGCGAGTAACTCTCTGGCGCGGCCGAGCTCCGGCCGCGTCGAGTTTCCGCCGTCACAGATTTTCACCAGCGTAGCGTAGTATTCGTTCGCCTCGCTCTGCTTGCCTGCGGCTTCGGCGGCGCGGGCGGCGCCGTAGAGGCCGTTGAAGCGGTTGGGGCTGAACTTCAGGTCGGCCTGATATTCGGTGAGAGCCTGCTGCGGGCGTTTGGCTTCGAGCAGAATTTCGGCGATCATTTCGCGGCTGGGGATGCCTTGCGGCTCGTCTCCAAGTGACTCTTCTTTTTCAGCCAGCGGACGCAGGATGGCGACCGCATCGTCGTACTTGCTTTCGGAGAAAGCCAGCCAGGCTTGCGCCTGCTTCAGATCGTTCTCAGTTCCCTCTGCGTAGAAGTCCTTCTTTTGGTCCACAAATTTCTGGTGAATGATTTCGATGGCGTGAACGTCTTTGCGGACTTCCTCGGTTTGGTGAAGATGCGCGGATCCGATCGCTTTGGCCCAATAACCGAAAGAGTCGTTGGCGGTGCCGGGAATTTCCATGGGAGTCAGGGCGGCGGCCGTTGCCCAGTCGTGCATTTCAATCGGATATAAGGCGGCGAAGGTGGCTTCGGTGGCCAGATGCGGATCGAAGCCTACGCCGTACATGTCGTGCATTTCGGGCATCTTGTTCACTTCGTCCATGAGGGCGCGGGCGTCGGACTCGCGGCCGCTTTGCATGTAAGCGTAGAAAAGAAAATCCATGGCGTGGAACTGGTGGCCTTCGCCGCCCATGCCCATGGCAGCGGTTTTGCGGGTGGCGGCGACGGAGGCGAGATTGGAGTTGATGTCGTCCTGCCAGAGGCCGACGCGGGCGAAGATGTGCGAGGGCATGTGCAGGGCGTGGGGCGCGGCGGGCGCGACCTGGGCGTAGCGGCGGGCGGCGGGGATGCCGAGTTCGGCGAGTTGCGGCTTGTCGTAGGCGTGAATCAGGTAGTGCGCGACTCCGGGGTGGTCGGGTTCGGTGGCGAAGAGCTTTTCGAGGATCGCGGCGGCTTGCTTGCGGTTGGCGAAAGTTGCGTCGTGGTGCGGCTCGGAGGCGAGCAGCGAGAGCGCGTAGAAGACGGCGGCTTCGTGATCGTCGGGATAGGAGACGTAGACCTTCTTCATCGCGTCGGAGTAGGCCTGGGCGCGGGCGGCGTTGTCGGATTTCTGCGAGTTGTTGTAGAAGGCGGCAACGGCGGCGATGTAGGCTTGCTCGCGCGGCGTGGTTTTCGCTTCCAGCTTCGCGGCCGTGTTCGTTTCTTCCAGGCCGCGGGCAATTACTTTGGCATCCGGCTCGTTCCAGAGTTGATGCCAGATACTCATGGCGATTCCCCAGTGAGCCATGGCGCAATGAGGATCGTCTTTGGCGATGTCGAGGAATTCCTTTTCGGCTTCTTCGTACCAGAAGGAGTGCAGCAAGGCGACTCCGCGTTCGAAAGGCTTTTGCACCGACGCCGCGCAGGAGATGGGGAAGTGCACGGTGCCGAGTTGGGTCACAGTGAGGTCTTCGTGGTGGTGGTGATCTTTATCTTGGTCGTCGTCATTCGCGACAGCGGCGAGTGCGGTGAAGGTGCAGAGGAGTGAGAAGAGCAACAACCATCGGAGACGATTCATTAAGAACCCCACGATTCGATGTGATGGGATTTTAGTCACGGTGCGCGGGTGGGTCAAACTTGTAATGGAGCGGGAACTTCTGGAGACGTGGTGGCGGGCGCCTTCGCCCGTCCCCACACGATCAAAATCAAGATCGACACGGTCTTACTACTCCGTGCGCAGGGCGTGCATGGGTTCGATGCTGGCGGCGCGTCGGGCGGGGATGAAGCCGGCGATGGCTGCGAAGGCGGCTAGCACCAACACTGCACCGGCCAGCGTGAGCGGATCATAGGTGCGCACGCCGTAGAGTTGAGTGGCCATTAAATGGCCGCTGACGAGCGCGGCGGGAATGCCGATGGCGAGGCCGAGTCCTACTTGCCAGGACGCGCCTCGGAGCACGAGAGCGACGACATCGCCGCGGTTGGCGCCGAGAGCCATGCGCAGGCCGATTTCGCTGGTGCGGCGGGCCACAGAGTAGGCCGTAATGCCATACAGACCGACCGAGGCCAGCACCAGCGCCAGCAATCCGAAGAGACTGGCCAGACGACCAATAAGCCGCTCTTCGGTGAAGTTGCCCGCGACCTGATAGTCGAGCGACTTGAAGTCGAGGATGGTGAGATTGGGATTGATGTTGGCGAGAGTGCGGCGGACCAGCGGTTCCAGGCTAGCAGCATCGCCGGCATAACGGAGGGTGATGGAGTTGGGGAACAGGGAACGAGTCTCGGCGGTGATGAAGCGGCGCTCTTTGACGGTCGTGTTGAACTGGGTCATGGGGCGGAAGTACATGGTGCGCACGGGCTCGCGGGGGTTGCTGTACTTGGCATCGGCGACGATGCCGACGATTTCGAAGTCGCTGGCATACTTTTGGTCGAAGACTCCGAAATGGCGCCCGATGGGATCTTCGCTGGGGAAAAACTTCTTGACGAAGGCCTGATTCACGACGGCGACCATTCGTGAAGTGGCGGTGTCCTGGTCGGTGAAGCCGCGGCCGCGAAGCACGGACTGACCGATAGTCTCGAAGAAATGCGGGCTCACGCGATCCCAGGATGAGTCGTTGTCTGCGTCCGGGGCTGGCGCGGGGCGGCCTTCGACAAAAATGGCTTCGCCCCAATTATTGCCCTCCAGCGTGCTATAGAGGGCGAGGCCCGCGCTTTGCACGCCGGGAAGGGACGAGAATTCGCGCTCCACGCGCTCGTTGAACGCGGGGACGGTAGAGACGTTGTAGCCTGCGCCGGCGGGATCGAAGTGGAAGACGTAGCGGTTGGCGGTGGCGAGGCCGAAGTCCTGATGCTCCAGGTTGCGCAGACTTTTCGTGAGTAAACCTGCGCCCACCAGCAGAACGAGCGAGAGCGCAGCCTGAAAAACGATGAGCGATTTCTGCGGCAGGGACGCGCGGTCGCGGGTGGAGCGGTTCACGCCACGCAGAGCTTCGGCGGGATCGGAGTGCGAGCCGATCCAGGCCGGGACGATTCCGAAGATGAGTCCGGTGAGCAGCGACAGAGCGAAAGCGAAGCCGAGGACGACGAGCGATGGGCTGGCATGAATGGGGAGGTTGGGTGAGTCCGGGAACGCGAGAGCCAGAATCATGCGGGCGCCAGCGTAGGCGACGGCGATGCCCACGAGCCCGCCCGCGCAACCGAGCAGCAGACTCTCGACCAGCATCTGCCGGATGAGGCGGGAGCGAGATGCGCCCAGGGCCATGCTGATGGAAGTCTGGGCACGGCGGGTCGCACCTTTGGCGAGAAGAAGATTCGCGATGTTGGCGCAGGCCACCAGCAGAACCAGGCCGGAGATCGCCATCAGCAGGCGGAGGCCGCTGCGGGTTTCCATCTGCAGGTTTTGGACTCCAGCGCCGCCCGGCGCCAACACGACGTACTGCTTGGGGATCAGCGTTTCATTTCCGTTGGAGGTAAAGGCAGCCTGAGTGGCCAGCCATTGGCGCAGGCTGCTGCTGAGTTTGGCCTGCAGGCTGCCGGGATTGATTCCGGGCCGGACGCGGCCGAGAACGTAGAGCCAGTTGGTCTCGGGCTGCTTCAGAATGCTGGTCTCGCCTTCGATCACTGGTTCATTGTTGAGCGGAATCCAGAGCGCGGGCGGGTTGCTGTTGATGCGATCGCCGAAGAAGCCGGGAGGCGAGATGCCAACGATGGTGAAGGGCTGATTCTGGAGGTAGAACGTGGAGCCGATCACATTGGGATCGCCGGCGTGGGCGATTTGCCAGGCCTGGTAGCTCAGAACTGCGACCGGGGCCGCGCCTGGGATGTCGTCTGAGGGCAGAAGCATGCGGCCGGCGTAGGCTCCCAGACCGAAGGTGGAAAAGTAGTTGCCGGAAACATATTCAGCGAATTCCGCTTTTGCAGTCGCGGTGCCGGCGCGGACATTCATAGTGTTGTGTGCGGATTGGAAGGCGGCGAGTTGCTCGAACTCGGGCGCGGAGTCTTGGAAGTGACGATAGAGCTCGTAGGAAAACAGGTCGAAATCGCCGTCGTCGTTGCCGAAGCCTCCCTCGACACAGCAGTCGTCGCGGTCGCCGATGCGGTAGAGACTCGCAGGATTGGCGACAGGGAGCGATTTCAGCAGGATCGCATGCACCAGGGTGAAGATGGCGACGTTGGCGCCGATTCCGAGCGAGATAGTGAGGATCACCGTGGCCGCGAAGCCGGGGGACTTCTGAAATTGGCGCAGGGCGAGCTTAAGGTCGTACATGGTCTATTGACGAAGGGATAGCGGAAGAGTGAGCATTCGCGTCAAACAAGAAAGGGGCTATACTTCCTTTCGCGAATCAGCATGGGAGAAGTTATGGCAAGAGATATCATTCGAACGCCCAACGCGCCCTCTCCCCCGCCGGCATACAGCCAAGCGGTACGAGCAGCGGGTCTTGTGTTCGTCTCAGGCACTGGGCCGCAAGACCCGGTAACCGGGACGATTGTTGGGGATACCATCCAAGAGCAGACCAGACAGTGCCTCGAAAATGTATCTGCCATCCTCAAAGCCGCAGGCACTTCGCTCGAACGAGTTGTGAGTGCTACTGTCATTCTTCTTGAGGAAACAGACTTTGCCGGAATGAATGAAGAGTGGGTGCGGTGGTTTCCGTCCAACCCTCCTGCACGGCAAGGCGCGAAGCTCCCCGTTCGAATCCCCGGCATGAGAGTGTCCATCGCGGCCATCGCCGAAGCCTAGGGTTTGAATCGAGAAACCACCGAACTGTAAGGGCTTCTCAAAGACATAAATTCCGGAAGAAAAAGCCCCTCGCTTGCGCGAGGGGCTTTTCACGGGGGAGAGCTTGGAGATGCTGTCCGTCCCAACTGCTGAGTCAAAGCCAGCCGAACTGCGCTCGGCGGACGGGTCACAGACCCGTCGCCACGCGAGCATCTTGCTTACTTGGGTTGCTGCGCTTGATCGGCGCTGGTGACCGGGGCTCCGGCGTTGGCGGAGAGCTGCTCCAGGTCATTCTTCAGGAGGCTGATTTCGACGCGGCCTCCGCTGCTGCGTTTGGTCTTGGTGGCTTCATCGGCGGTGGGGGCGTTGCCCATGCCGACGAGGTAGATGCGGTAGACCGGGATCTCATGCTGGAGCACGAGGTAGCGCACGACCGACTCGGCCATTTTCTGCGAGTTGGTGATTGCGGTCTGGCCGCGGCCGGAGGAGAAGCCCTGCACTTCAATGATGTATCCGTGTTGGCCCTTCACGGTGCTGGCCATGGTGTCGAGTGCGTCCTTCGCGCTCTTGCTCAGAATGCTCTGGCCCGCGCGGAACAGGATCTCGGTCTGGTTCGAGGCCTTGTACTGGTCGATGTTGCCAACCACGGTCTCAACGGTCTGGACGCGGGCGGTAGCCTGCTGGGCAGTCTGCTGCGCGGCGGTAGCTTTGTTGGCGGCGTCGACGGCGTGCTGATCGGCCTGGTCGGCCTTGTCGGAGGCGAGCTTGATGCCGGCCTGCGCGCGAGCGTCAGTGTCTTTGATGGCCTTGGTGTTGCCGGCGGTCAGCTCATCGAGCTCATTGACGCGGTCGCGGATGGGCTCGGTCTGGCGCTTCACGTAGCTGCGGCGGGCGAAGGGGTTCAGATGTCCCCAGAAACCTTCGCGGGATTGCACCTGCAACGGGGCTTTGCCGGTCGCGGTGTCCGACGAAGTCGACTGCATCGTGGTTGCGGCCGGTTGGCTCTGGTCTGAAGCAGCGGTGGTTTGGGCGAAGGCCGGGAAAGCGAGCACGGCCGCCAAGGGCAGGGCGAAGACTAGACGGTTGTTCATAATAACTTCCTCCAAGATGGGGGAGCGTTTGGCTCCAGCCCAAGGCACGCCTGAGGCGTGCTTAAATTTAATCGCGTCCCTGAACGGCAAGAAACCCAGCGGTTTCGCTGAAGAAGGCGCTGACGCAACGCCCGGTTTGAGCTCCAGGCACCCAGTATTGCGGCGCCTGACCCTATTGCCTATACATGTGGGATGCCAAATCAAGCTGTAGGGTTGAAGAGCTAAATGCTTGATATCTATAGACATTGTAGTACCGTGGAGGGCGAAAAGATAGGCTTGGGGCGGTGGGCAGGGTAATTTTGGCAAACCTGATATAAAAACTGCGTGGAAAATCGGCTTTCCGGTGGAGGGTTGCTTCGGCAGCTCAATGGGTGGGGCATCGGCCAAATGTGGGCCGACGTGGATCGTGGCCGGGGATTGTGGTATGGGTACGGTGTGGATGATGACCTGGGCCACGTTACGGGAACGCCCTCGCACCTTCCTGCGGACCGTGTCTCCCGGATCAGGCTGCTCCCGCCGGTCACCTCGCTAACCCGGGATGTTCACACCGCTGAGAAAGCCGCCGACATGACCGGTAAAAGCGACGATCGCGGCGGTCAGAAGTTCCAGAGGTAGGCAGTAATCGGGAAGCGCATCAGTCGAACTGCTTCGCCGTCGAAAATGAATCCACCCCACCAGGCAGATCAGAAAGCCTGAGGTGCATCCCAGGGCCAGGTGGAGGAGCAACAGTCCCTTCAGCTTCTGTCCCGCGAGTTGCCACTGCCAGGCTGCGATGCCGGTAGCCAGCGTCGGCAATACAGCAACGGCCGCGGCGAGCAGGTTGAGACGAGCCGCTCTCACCAGGGTTTCCCGCTTCGCGATGCTTTTCGTCCAGCGGCCTGCCATGTCGAAAGCGACTCCGGTCAGAAAAAGCGCGATCGGAAAGTGGATTAAGACCACATGTTGTGCATGCTTTGCCAGCAGGGCTGCCTTGGGGTCGAATGGATTCAGTGCAGTATTCACGGCGTCTCCTACTCCACCACCACTTTGCCGGTCATTTTTGGGTGAATCGAACAGAAGTACGAGTAGGTGCCGGGTTTGCTGGGCGTGAACGTGAACTTCTCATCCGTATCGAGCGGTTTGGATTTGAACTCCTGGGTATCGCTGACCACGGTGTGCGGAATGTCATCTGCGTTGATCCAGGTGATCTGCGTCCCCACTTTTACGGTGAGGGTTGGCGGGGTGAAGCTGAAATTATCAATCTTGACGTTGACGGTCGGCGGACCCTCGGCCATCGATTTCGGCGCGGTTAGGAGTGCAGTCAAAGACAGCACCGTTGACGCTGCGACACAAAGAATCCAGCTGCTGTTTTTCATTTTGTTTCTCATCGCCTGCTCCTTGTAAAGTTCAAGAATATTTCTTCGACGTATTTCGATAACCGGGCTACTCCAATGTGGAATCGATCAGCGCCAGGTGGTGATGCTTGTGTACGTAGTTCACGTTGGTCACCCCTAGCAGACCGCGCAACTGTTCCGCCGGGACCTTCATCGGGCCCGGAGAAGGCGCTGCTCCCGGACGCGGCTGCGGGAAGGCGGTTGAATCCGCGGTGTGGAAGGTGACGTTGCCTTCCACTTTTTGCATGGTTTGATGAATGTGTCCGTTCAGCACCGTCACCGAGCCGAAACGTTTCAAATAGGAAAGTGCCTGCGCGCTGTCGTCGGTGCCCCATCCCCAGTCCGGATAGATGTTCCATAGCGGCATGTGCGCGAACACAACCACTGGCGTGCTCTTGGAGAGATGGCGAACGTCATCTTCCAGCCACTCCAGTTGTGCCGCGCCGAGCGAGCCCATGCCGCCAGCTTTCAGGTTCATCACGTTGACCAAGCCGATGAGGTGCACGCCCTTCTGGTCGAAGCTGTACCAGCCATCGCCCTTGGTGTTCTTGCCGTAACGCTCGCGGTACTGCTGGCCGTTATCTTCGAGGACGTCGTGCTCGCCGGGAACGAAGAACACATCTTTCGTGGGCGCGGATTTGAGAATCTGGTCGACGGTGTCGAACTCCTGCGGCTTGGAGAGATGGCTGATGTCGCCGGTGTGCAGAATGAATGCGGGAGGCGCGGGCAGCGCATTGATTTTGCCGACCGCGGCTTTCAACGTCGCGACTACGTCGGAGTTCGCGGGCTTGTTGAATCCCATGTGGCTGTCGCTGATCTGGACAAAACTGAGTTGGCCGCGGGCGGCCTTTGCGATGTGGGCGGGATCGTCGAGCCCGTACGACTTCAGCACTCCACCTTCGAGGACGCAGAGGGCGCCCGTGCCGGCCCAGGCCATGCATTTCAGGAATCCCCGGCGGTCGATTCCGTCGTGGTTGTGATTGGACAAAATAGCGTCGTGCTGTTTCTGCAGCGGCATAGTTTTCCTTTCTTTCTTTCTTTCTTTCCAGATTTTTCCCAGATTTGCTTTCGGGACCCTGCTTGCGAGACCTTGCTTTTAGGACAAGGCCCGCTCTGGTTGCACGGTGCAGAACTGTCCGCGCACGCTTTTATTCCATGGATATTTATTTTGGCGATGTGGAAATAAAACGACTGTCTGCTGGTTTGTCCCTGTGTGCGTGTCGGAAGGCGACGAATGAGGCGAAGCCGAGCACAGGAGCGATGAGCGGCTTCGGCTGGAGGAAGTGCGACGCGGGCCGCGGATTTTGTTTGATGTGGAGGCGGGGGTGGCGGGGCGGTAAGGACTTCTCGCCACGGATTTTCACGGATAAGCTGACGACCAATCTAGTTGGCTGGTAGCAGGATATCCGAGGCGACGTGCGCCGTGAACTCTGCACCCGGTTTGATCCGGGCGTCTTTTCCCCGTACGAACAACCCAAAAGCAGCCGCAGTGTCGGCCTTTGCAAAGCGCTCTTGCCCCAGCTTCGCGGCCCCGCCGCGAAGCTTGATGTCGATTTGGCCTGCTCGCAGGGATTTCAGTTTGAAGGAGACTTCACCCGGTGCGCCTAAGCGGTGCGCCTTCTGTACGTCGGTGACGACGGCTAAAGCCGGGGTTCCTTTGTTTGCGACAACGACACCGTCGGATTCTAGATCCTCCGCGAGGGTTAGGAATATCTTGTCGCCCGCTTTGGCGGTTTTCGAACTTACCGCCGTAGCGAATACGAGCTGAACAGGAGTGTCATGCTCAAGCAGTCGTCTGCCCGAAGATAGGGCTGCTGCAGCGGCATTGGAAATCACTCTTGGAGCTGCGCCAGGAAGTGTTAGCGACTGCCTCCCTGGCTTCACATTTAGTGTGTAAACGGCTTCCCTTACCTGGCTGCGCGCACCCCATGGTGAAACGGCAATGGCCTGCAGGGTGACACTCGAATCAATCCGGATAGGAGCGGTGTATCTGGTTGAGTATTGGGTCGGCGTCCAGCCATCGGTGGTGTAGTAAATCTCCGCATCGCTGCTACTTGAATTGATCGTCAGGGTGACTGGAGAGGAATAAGTACCCGAACCTATAGAAAGCTGAGGAGGGACAGGGTTGCGCGGCTGCTGATCCGCGCTTTGGGTACGGGGCCGGTAGTTGAAGAGCGAATCGGTCTGTTGCTGCGCGTTCATCGCATTCTGAGCGCTCTGACTGGCCATCTGCATAGCGCTCGAGGCCTGCTGCGTGGACTGCTGAGCCGCCATTTGCGCCTGCATACCCGCATCCTGCGCCTGGGCGCATGAGACCGACAATGCGATCGTCAAACACATCAGGAAGGCACGCATATTGTGCTCCTTGTATAGGAACACTCAATTGCAGCACGATTCCGGCGGAAGAGAGGTAAAGAGTTGGTCAGCCCGAGTAAAGTTTTGTCAGTCCGGTATGACTCTAGACACATATCGGTCGTAACAGTAGTGTGCTTTCTCGGCTAGTACCGTGTTCCGTCAGCGCATACTGCCGCAATGTTTTTCGTATTGCTCGAAGATGAAGTTGTCGGTCATGCCGGCGATGTAGTCGCAGATGACGCGGGGGAGGGAATCTTCTTTTGCCTTCTCCTGGTAGTTGTGTGGCAGAGTGTTGGGATTCGTCATCCAGAAGGTGAATAGTTCTTTGACGATGCGCTCGGCGTCTTCTTTTTCTTCGGCCAGCGAGGGGCTGTAATAGAGATTTTCGTAGAGGAAAGTTTTGCTTTGCTTGCGTTCGGACTCGACTTCGGGGCTGAAGGCGGCCAGGCGTTCGGGGTGGTGACGGACGTCGTCCAGGGTTTGGATTTTGGTTTGCTCGACACGCGACTGGGTGTTGGTGATCAGGTCGCTGACGAAGCGGTTTAGGACGCGCTTCAGGGACTCGTTGAATTTCAGTTTCTCAGGCGCGGTGGGATAGATCTGTTCGACTTCGCGGTAGAAGTGCCCGAAGGCCGGGATGCCTTCGCGGATTTGTTCGAGCGTGAGCAGATGCGCTTCGTAGCCGTCGTCGAGGTCGGCGGTGTTGTAGGCGATTTCGTCGGTCAGGTCGATCAGTTGAGCTTCGAGGGGTGGGCGCTGGTCGAGGAGATATTCGGCTAGCTCGGGATGTTGGTCTGCAGCGTAGTCGTGCGAGTGTTTGATGATGCCTTCGCGGACTTCGAAGGTCAGATTCAGGCCGCGGAAGGCGGCGTAACGCTGTTCGAAATCTTCGACGATGCGGAGAGCGTGCAGGTTGTGGTCGAAGATTAGGCCATGCTCGCGCATGGCGGCGTCCAGCGCCTTTTCGCCGGCGTGGCCGAAGGGAGGGTGGCCGATGTCGTGGACCAGCGCGAGGGCTTCGACCAGATCGACGTTGAGGGCGAGGGCCCCGGCGATGGTGCGGGAGACTTGCGAGACTTCCAGAGTGTGGGTGAGGCGGTTGCGGAAATGGTCGGAGTAGCGGCGGGTGAAGACTTGGGTTTTAGCCTCCAAACGTCGGAAGGCGCGGGCGTGAATGACGCGGTCGCGGTCGCGCTGGAAGTCATTGCGGTAGGGATGTGGGAGTTCGGGGAAGCGGCGTCCGCGGGAATGCGTGATGGGCACCGCGTGGGCCGCCAGCATGTTCGCAGTTTAGCAGAGGAGCGAGTGCCGAGTTGAGAGTGCGCACGCTGCAAGCAAGAACCGAGGTCCCTCGCGTTGCTCGGGATGAGAAGCGTCGGTTGCTTAATGACAAGCGTTGATTGCTCGGTGCTCGGTATTCGCGGCTCGGTACTTGTTACTGTTTCGTTGATTCTTCTTTGGCGAGTTTTACTTTGGCGGCGTCTAGTTTTTGCTGGACTTTGGCGAAGGCTTCGGTGTCCTGCTCAGCGGGGACGGTCTTGTTCCATTCCTGGACGGAGCGTTCCCAGTGGGCGGCGGCGAGTTTCAGGCGGCCGGTTTTCTGGTAGAGATCGCCGAGATGCTCCTGCACCGTCGGGTCGTTGTTCATGTGAGCTTCGGCTTTGGTCAGGTTTTCTTCCGCCTGATCGTATTTGCCCAGCTTGAAGTAAGCCCAGCCGAGCGAATCGAGATAGGCGCCGTTGTTGGGCTCGAAGGTCACGGCCTGCTTGATGTAGTTGAGCGACTCTTCGAGTTTCACGCCGCGGTCGGCGTTCATGTAGCCGAGATAGTTGAGCGTGGCAGCCGCCTGAGGATCAGTGGGTGAGGTTGCAGCCAGAACTTTTCTGAATTCGATCTCGGCCTGATCGAACATTTTCTCGCGCTGATAGAGGTCTCCGCGGAGGAACTGGACGGCGGCCTTGTCGTCGGGCTTGGTGGAGAGTTGCTCGGCTTTGGCGAGAGCTTCGAGGGCTTCGTTCCAGCTCTTGGCCCGCGTGTAGACGATGCCGAGACGGAGATACACGTCGCGATCTTCGGGGCCGCCCTTGAGCATGGAGCGAATGTCGGCTACGGCCTTGTCGAGTTCACCGGTATCGGCCAGCTGGGCGTCGAGCACCATGCGCATGTCGCGGTCGTCGGGCAGTCGCTGCACGGCTTCCTTGGCGGTGGCAGTGGCTTGTGGCCACTGCTTGGCTTCGCGGTAAGTGTCGATGATTTCCTGATAGCCGCTGCGAGCGTTTTCGTCGCCTAAGGGCAGCATTTTGCGGAAGGTTTCGACGGCGGCGGTGTAGTTCTCCTGCTCGCGATAGACCATGCCGAGGCGCTCAATGAAGATGGAGCGGTTGTTGCGATCGGCCTGGCTGGATCCGACTTCGCTTTTGTCGGTGCGCTTCAACAGATCCTGCAGCAGTTTGATAGCGTCGTCGTAGCGGCCCTGCGCCTGATAAACCGAGGCCATGCTGTAGGGGACGTCCATGGTATCGGGAACCAGGGTGTCGGCGCGCTTCAGGTTTTCGAGGGCCAGGTCGTACTTGGCTTGGCGGCGGTAAATCTCGGCCATGCGGACGTAGGTTTGCGCGTCTTCGGGATTGGAGTCGGCGATGACTTTGTATTGTTCGAGGGCGGCGTCGAGTTGGCCGTCGTTCAACAGATTTTCGGCGAGGCCGCGGATGGCGTCGCGTCAAGATTATCGCGATCGAGAACGATGGCGTGACGGAAGGCATCGATGGCGCTCTTGTAATCTTTTCGCTGCTCGTAGGCCGCGCCCAGTGCGGCATACAGCTTGGCGGAGCGGGCCGAGTCGGGGATGGCGCTCAGCACTTGAAGCGCGTGGGCGGTATCGCCTTCGTCGGTGTAGAGCATGGCCAGCGTGGTGACGGCTTCTTCGGAGCTGGGGTCGAGTTTGATGGCGGTTTTGAGTTGGCCCTCGGCTTTGGCGAGATCGTTGTTCAGACGGTAGAGGCGGCCAAGCAGGAGGTGGTCGTCGACGCTGTCGGGATCGAGCTTCACGATCTGCTCGTATTCGTCGATGGCCAGCTTGAGAATGTTGTCAGAGCCGGAACCGCCGGGCATGTCGCCAAGGGAGCGCAGATAGATTCTGCCGAGAAGTTTGTGGGCTTCCAGGTTCTTGGGATCGCGCTTGATGATGTCTTGTGCTTCCTTGACGGCATCGGCGATGCGGCCGGTCTTGACGTAGAGCTCGGCCAACGCGGAAGTCAGGAATTCCGAGGACGGGTCGGCCTCGATGGCGAGGCGGTATTCCTCGGTGGCTTTAATGGCGAGGTCGCTGCGGCCGTAGGCGGTGACCATTTCCTCATACATGTGGGCGAGGGTGTAGTGGTAGTAGGCGGCGGCGCGGTCGAACTTGCGCGGTGAAGACTGGCCGGGAGAAGCCTGGCCGGGAGACGACTGGGCCGGTTTGGCGTCGGGCGCGGTGGAGTCCGGGGAAGTTGAAGGGCTGGTTTGAGCGACGGCGGCGATTGACGCTATCGAGATCGTCACTAAGAAGATCGAAAAAGTGCGAAGAATGCTATTCATGCTGAACCTAATCATTTGGACCTGAATGCGCTCCCGCGCGTTTCCGAAACCTCAGGCTGTTTAGATGCCAAGCCGCCGGGGAAAAGGTGTCTTTATTCTAACTCGCGGACTGCCGGGATGGGAAAAAACACGCGCGCGATTCACAAAAGACTGACGAACCGGAAGTTCAGGGACTGGCGGGGAAATTGTTGATTGTTGATCGCGAATTGTTGATTGCCGCTTGAAAAAAGGGCAGTTCACGGAGCGCCGCTACAGATAACTTTACAATCAGCAATCAACCATCAGGGAATCAACAATTTACTTAATGGCGGAAGTGGCGGACGCCGGTGAAGATCATGGCGAGGCCGAGGCGGTCGGCGGCGGCGATGACTTCGGGGTCGCGCTGCGAACCGCCGGGTTGGATGACGGCGGTGGCGCCGGCGCGGGCGATCTCCTCGACGCCGTCGGGGAAGGGGAAGAAGGCGTCGGAGGCGGCGACGGTGCCTGCGAGCGGGAGTTGGGCCTTCATAGCGCCGAGTTTGGCGGCGTCGACGCGGGACATCTGGCCGGCGCCGACGCCTACAGTCTGTCCGTCACGGGCGTAGACGATGGCATTCGATTTGACGTGCTTGCAGACTTTCCAGGCGAAGAGCAGGGCGCGGGTTTCTTCGGGTGTGGGCGGGCGCTGGGTGACGACTTTGAGGTCGACGTCATGCAAGGGGCGGATGTCAGCGTCTTGCACCAGCATGCCGCCGGAAACATTCTTTAAGACCCACTTCTGATTGGCTGCAGCCACTTCTACGAGGCGAAGATTTTTCTTGGTGGCGAACTTGGCTTTGGCGGCTTCGTCGAAGGCGGGGGCGGCGATGACTTCGAGGAA
>JBEKRY010000056.1:0-22420 GCA_049517555.1 Candidatus Sulfotelmatobacter sp.
AATGATCTTGTGGATGGGCGCGTACCCACTCTGCGAAATGTCGATCACGTAGTTGCCGGGATCGAGAGCCACATCCACCGGCGAACCCTTGTCGAGCATGTGCTGATTGATCGCGATCTGGGCACCCTTGGGCTGCGTATGGATGGTGAGTATCGCCTGCCCCGCATCTGCGCCCTTCCCGCCGAACAGTTTCGACATTTTCCCTACAGGCTTGATGCTGTCAGTGTTGCCGAGCGAGCGCAGCGTGGGAGCGAAGTTAAACGTTTGCCCCAGCACAAATTGCGTATTCATGGTTTCGTCAATGTAGCCGGACATCCTGACCAGCACCACATGCTGGCCTTTATCCACGCTGACCTGGGCCGGAGTTCTGGTGCCCACATCGCGGCCGTCCACGTAAATGTTGGCGCCCGGTGGATCGCTCTTGACGATCAGTGTAGCCATTAACTGCGCCAGGTGGACTACCGTCGTCGTGCGGTTTGCCGACGTAACAGCAACCGCGCGCGTGTCGGTGGAGTAGCCCACCTTGCTCACGGTAATGGAATGCTGCCCCGGCTCAAGATTCGTTAACACGAAGGGCGTGACATAGCTGGGGTCACTCTTGCCATCGATCTGCACCTGGGCGCCCTGCGGCGTTGAATCGATTGCGATCTGTCCCGGAATAACTGGCGCCGGTGTCACTACCTTTTTCGAAGGCTTTGCAGTTCGCCCTCGCACAGGCGCAACGGGTTCAGCCACGGGAGTTTCTTGTTCTGGTTCGGCGGGCTTGGCGGCCCGGGCCGGCGCAGGGGACTTTTCTGGCGCGGGCTGGCTGGCGTCGGGCTGAGCAGGAGTGTCGGCTACTGCGCTGGCTCTTGGCGAACCCGCGTCGTCATCGCCACTCAGACCGTGAATATAGATGGTCACCCCAACGCCAATGGCCAGAATCAGCGCAAGTGCCCCGCCCAAAGCGTAAAAAATGAGCTTGGGAGGGACGCCTTTGATTTCTTTAATGGCCTTCTGAGCGACTTCGCGAGGCTGGATCTTGGGCTTCTCATCCTCTTTTTTCTTGCTTCCCGCAAAACTGGTGCCCGCCGACTGCGGCGGACGAAACGAAACCGGCTCGGCCGGAGGCGGAGGAGGCGGAATATAAACTTCCTTGAGCGGAGGCAATTCCGTCATCTCGGAAAAGCTCACCCCCCCACCGCTTTTCTGGCCGCCCTCAGCCATCATGGGATCGACCGCGACTCTCGGAGCGTCCTCGTCGGCCTGCGGCTCGAATGTTTCGACCGCCGGTTCTTCGCTCTCGACTTGCGGCTCATCCAGTACGCCTGCCGACATGGACGCGGATGGGATCTGGTGTTCCGACGTCGGATGCTCTGAAATCTCGAGCTCCGCAACCGGCGGCTCCTCAAATGTCACCTTCGCGTCGGCCGTGTGGAACGAACTCGACAGATCGATTTCCGGTACTTGGGAAGGCAACGTCGCATCGGCGCCCGCACCTGCGGCAGCCGCTGCGGCTCTCGGAACGGCAAGTTTGGAAACAGCCGGGGCCGAAGTCATTGGTGCGGCATCCGCGCTCAGTGACGGCGATGAGTCGAGTTTCTTCTCCACTGGCTTCGCCGGCGGCGCCACAGGGCTTGCAGGTCGCGCCAGACCAGAGCTCGCTTGAGTCGAGGCCGTTGGAGCCGGCGCAGTTGCAGCAGGTTTCGGAGCAACCTTGGCTACGGGCTTGGCTGCAACTGGGGTCGCAAACTTGGCTTGCGCCGCCGCATTGGGCTTGGGAACGGAAATGCCTTTGGGCGCTTCCGCTTTCTTGGCCGCCACCGGTTTTGACTCTTTGCATTTCTCGAGATCGTCCAGCAGTTGCCGGCCCGTCTGGTAGCGTTCTGCCGGATCCTTGGCCAGCGCCTTCATAATCAGGTCGCTCAGCAGAGGATGCACTTTGGGACTCACCTGTACTGGCGCGACGGGCGTGCTCTCGAGAACGCACTGCCGCAGACTTTCAATGTCTTCGCGATCGAAGGCCTTGCGCTCGGTGACCATTTCATACAACATAGCGCCCAGGCTAAATAGATTCGAGCGGCCATCAGTGGGCTGGCCCAGAACCTGTTCCGGCGACATGTAATGCAGACACGAAGGAATGGATCCGGGAACGTGCTGCGCGAAAATGCCGGCGCTGGAAACTCCGAAACTCAGAATTCGCACCGTACCATCCCAGCCGCACATGATCTTGGCGGGCTCCAGACTGTAATGCACGATGCCCTGTGATTTCACGTAATCGAAGCCGGCGCCCAACTGCCGTCCGATGTCGAGCAGATCCCAGATCGAAAATCCTTCTTTGCGCGCCAGCATGGTGGCAATGCTGTTGCCCTGCACATATTCCATGGCAGCGCAGAACTGGCCATCGAACACGCCCGCGCCGAAAAGCGGCGTGATGTTGGGGCTGCTCAAAGCCTTGGTGCTCTCAGCCTCGGCCAGCAGGGCCTGTTCGAGCGCAGCGGCGTTGTCGCCGAACGCGCTGAGCTGGATGACCTTCAGGGCGATCGTCTGCCCGCCATCGGGATCATTGGCTTTGTAGACCGCGCCGGTGGGCGACTTCGCCAGTTCACTGAGAATTTCGAAGGGACCAATATTCGTGGACATTTTTCTCTTCCCGCTCCCTCGCGAGTCTGCCGCCATCGCCACGACACAGGAGCGGCGGGCGCAGACCCCAGAAATGGGTAGGGTTAGGATAGCTCTGGTTGGGCCAACCTTCGAGTTACCAAGGTAAGCGTAGGGCCATCGCGAAGTGACGATGGGCATACACCCGGCGCTCGTTCGCGGCCCCCCGCTTGCGCCCATTTGCCACCATTCCAGGGCGGCTCAGAGCGGCAGCGTAACTTTAGGGCCGCAGCGGCGGTTGTCATTTATATGTACGGCAGCCGGTGTGACATTTGTCATCTCTGTCGAATGACGATCTCCACTTGTCGCCGAGGCTGCGTCGCGAAAGGATAAGGACTGGACAGGTTCCGTGGAATCGCGATGCTCCCCATGAAAAAAATCGAAGCCGCCCCGGTTGCCGATGGGGAACTGCTTCGTCTATTCTTGGTGGGCTTGGGCGTGCCCTCCTGCGCACGGTTCCCGGTTCCCCCTGGAGTTCGCCAATGACCCTGACCCGGTTCGTGACCAAGAACGCGTTCCGCAACAAGCGCCGCAGCATTCTGACGGTGCTGAGCATCGCTTTTTCTTTGCTCCTGCTTACGCTCATGATGACGATCTGGCGGGGCTTCTATCTCGACCAGGGCAGCACCGAGTCGTCGCAGCGGATCGTGGTCCGCCACCGGGTTTCTCTCACCTTTAGCCTTCCCGGCTACTACCGGGACAAAATCCGCGCCATCCCCGGCGTTGTGGGAGTCGTGCCCATGTCGTGGTTCGGAGGCATTTATAAGGACCAGAAGCCGGAGAATTTCTTCGCGCAGTTTGGCACCGATCCCGATGAATTTTTCAAGGTGTACCGTGACCTACAACTTCCGCAAGAGCAAATTGTCGCCTGGCAGCGTGACCGCCAGGGCGTGATTGTGGATGACTCGCTCGCCACGAAGTATGGATGGAAGCTGGGCGACCGCATCGTTTTGCAGGGGACGATCTATCCCGTGAATCTGGAGTTAATTGTTCGCGGCATCTACCACTCGAACCCGGACACCAAGTCGGTCTACTTCAATACGAAATATGTGGAAGAAGCCGTGGCGTTCTTTAAAGGCCAGGCGGGAACGTTCACTGTTCTGGCTGCCACGCCCGGCGAGGTGAGCCAGATTGCCAGCAGCGTAGACGACATGTTCCGCAACTCGCCGCAGCCCACCAAGGCGGAGAGCGAGAAGGCGTTCGGGCTGGAGTTCGTCGCCATGATGGGAAACGTGAAGGCCTTTATTCTGAGCATCTGCTCGGCCGTTGTTTTCGCCACCTTGCTAGTATCGGCCAACACCATGGCGATGACGATTCGCGAGCGCACCCGCGAAGTGGCCGTGCTGAAGACTTTAGGTTTCACGCGGCGCGGCGTCCTGGGCCTGTTCGTCAGCGAAGCTGTTTCGTTATCGCTGGTGGGCGGCGTGATTGGCGCGGGACTGGGGTGGGTGCTGGTTTATGGGTTGACCCACTCTCCACAGTTCTTCAGTTTTTTCCCCTTAGTCGTCACGCCGGGAATTGGGCTGCTGGCCTTATTGACCTCCGGGGTAGTCGGCCTGTTGAGCGCGGCAGTGCCGTCGTATCACGCCTCGCAGATCAACATTGTGGATGGACTCCGCCACATCGGGTGAAGTTAGGATGAATTCATGACGCTGGGCAGTTTCGTGGTGCGCAATACGTTTCGGAACAAGCGGCGCAGCCTGCTGACCATGGTCAGCATCAGTTTCTCGCTGCTGTTGCTGACGCTGATGATCTGCATCTGGCGCTCGTTTTATGTGGACCAGGTCGCACCGGAGGCGTCGCGGCGCGTGATTACCCGGGACCGGGTCTCGCTGGCGTTTTTTCTGCCCGCGTTCTACCGGGATAAGATTCGCAGCATTCAAGGAGTAACCGCCGTTGCGCCGCTCACTTGGTTCGGCGGCCGCTATATTGATGAGCGCCCGGAACACTTCTTCGCGCAACTGGCCACTGATCCCGACGAATATCTGAAGGTAGCCTCCGACAAGATTGTGCCGCCGGATGAGTTGAAGGCCTGGCAGCAGGATCGCGCCGGAGCGCTGGTCGACATCACACTGGCGAAAAAATACGGCTGGAAGGTTGGCGACCGCATCACCCTGCAAGGGACGATTTTTCCGGCGAACCTCGACCTCACGATTCGCGCCATCTACCATCGCGACCCGCCCCAGAACGCGCTGTATTTCAACAGCAAGTATCTGGAAGAATCGGTGCCCTGGTTCAAGGGGCAGGCGGGCTGGTACTCAACGCAGATCGACTCGGCGGAGAACGTATCACGCGTGTCGCAGCAGGTGGACGACATGTTCCGCAATTCGCCGCTGCAAACGAAAACCGAGAGCGAAAAAGCTTTTCAGCTTGGTTTTGTCGCATCGCTGGGCAACATTAAGGCATTCATTCTCGGGATTTGCGGAGCGGTCGTGTTCACCATCATGCTAGTCTCGGCCAACACCATGGCCATGTCGGTGCGCAGTCGGACGCGCGAAGTGGCGGTGCTCAAGACTCTTGGATTTACGCGCCAGCGCGTGCTGTCGATGTTCGTGAGCGAGTCGGTGGCTCTGGCTGTCGCTGGCGGAATACTGGGAGTTGTGGGGGCGATCCCAGTGATCTGGTTCCTGACTCGCGGCTTTATTGCACTGGGAGTTCCGCTCTCTATGAAAGTGAATGCGCCGACTGCCGGGTTGTCGCTGCTGGTGGCCCTGACCCTGGGATTGGTTAGCGGCTACTTGCCGGCCTTCAATGCTTCGCGCATGAACATTGTCGACGGCTTGCGGCACATCGGATAAGTAGTCGCGCCGCCGCGGCGGCGAGGGAATTGAGATTCATTATGGCGATACCGATCAGCTACAACATTCGCAACTTGCGGCTCCGGTTGGGGCTTACGCTCATGACGGCGCTGGGCATCGCGCTCACGGTTACGACCGCAATTTTTCTGATGGCGCTGGTGGCCGGGCTGAACCGCGCCTTTGTCAGCAGCGGCAATCCTCTGAATGTGCTCGTGCTGCGCAAAGGCTCGGAGGCGGAGTTGTCGGGCGGCTTTGATGCTCCACTATTCCCCATACTGAAGACTCTGCCGGGAATCGCAAAAGACAGTCATGGCGAGCCGATGGCTTCGGGCGAGTTAGTGGTGGTGATCGTGCTGCCGCGCAAAGACGGCACGGGCGAAGTCAACGTAACCGTGCGCGGCATGATGCCCGATGGTCTTGAAATGCGGGAACTGTCTGGCCCTGATAATCATGGCGAAGATCATCCTGGCGTGAAACTGGCCGCGGGACGTTGGTTCGAGACCGGGCAGCGCGAAGTGGTGGTGAGTAAGTCCATCCGCGACCGCTTCACCCACGCCGGCATCGGTGACACCATGGAGTTCGGCAAAGGAGCCTGGAAGGTCGTCGGAGTATTTGACGCCGGAGGTTCGGCTTACGAATCCGAAGTGTGGGGCGACGTGCATCAGATGGCTTCGGACTTCGATCGCACTGACGGTTATTCGTCGGCTTACCTGCGCGCCACTGATCCGATTTCCGCCGCAGCGCTCAAGAACCGCGTGAGCGACGATCAGCGTCTGAAGCTCGAAGGCTTCAATGAGACCGAGTATTACGCCAAGCAGACCAGTTCGGGCGCGCCCATCAAAGTGATCGGCATTGTGGTGGGCTTCATCATGGCGATCGGATCGATTTTCGCGGCTATGAATACGATGTATGCGGCGGTGTCATATCGCGGGCGCGAGATTGCGACCTTGCGCGTGATCGGCTTCTCGCGGCCTGCGATTCTGACTTCGTTTGTGCTGGAGTCTTTGCTGCTGGCGTTGTTGGGTGCGGCCGCTGGAATTTTGCTGATGCTTCCGTTTAACGGGATGCAGACCGGCACGTCGAACGCCGTAACCTTCAGCGAGGTGGTGTTCGCGTTGCGAATCACGCCGCAGGTGGCGGGCTATGCTGTCCTGTTTGCGTTGATCATGGGATTCGTGGGCGGACTGGCGCCGGCTTGGCACGCGGCGCGGCAAAATATTCTGAGCGCATTGCGCGGGTAGTCGCTCTGTTGGCAGTCCCACGTCTCGCAAAGGGCGCGAGACATGGGGCATCCAGCGTAACGGTAACTCCAGGAAACTATTTGGAGACTTAGAGCGTAATCATTCTTATGGCGATTGATACTTATGGCGATTGATACGAAGATTGATACGAAGCACGAAGACCTGCAGAGCCTGCGCATCGACCGTACCGAGCGCGGCAGTTCCGGTGGAGAGCCACCGGCCTGGGCTCGCCGCTACATCCTCGGCGGCGTGGGCTTAGTGGTGTTGCTGGGCGTAATCACGCTGGCCTATCGCGCGTTCTCCTCGGACACGCCGGAGGTCGAAGTCGTTCGCGCCGCGGCGGAGACTAGCGGCAGCGATGCGGGCGGCACCGTGCTGTCGGCCACGGGCTACATCGTGGCTCATCACACCATCAACGTGAACTCCAAGGTGACCGGCCGCCTGAGCTGGATCGGCGTGGAGAAGGGCGACAAGGTGAAGGAAGGGCAGGTGCTCGTCCGGCTCGAGGATCAGGAATTCCGCGCGTCGTATGAGCAGGCTCGCGGGGCGCTCGAAAATGCGCAGGCGTATCTCGACGAATTGCAGCACGGCTCGCGGCCGGAAGAAATTCAGGAGGCGCAGCACAATCTGGACGAAGCCCAGGCCACGCTGGTCAACGACAAGCTGACTCTCGATCGCACGAAGCAACTGGCGGGCGGCGGCGTGGTTTCACGCCAGCAACTGGATGATGCCACTGCGAAATTCGAATCCGACCAGCAGCGCGTGAATTCCCTGGAGAGAGTGTTTCAACTGATGAAGCTTGGTCCGCGGGCGGAAGAAGTTGCCCGCGCGAAGGGAGCGGTTGCACAGGCTCAGGGCCAGTTGGACTATGCCAAGTCACAACTGGATGCCACGGTGATCCGCGCGCCCGTGACCGGTACGATTCTCGACCGTACGGCGGAAAAAGGCGAGCTCATTACCGCGCAGTTTGCCAGCGCGGCCGCAGGCGGCCCGCAGGGTTCGGTCGTGTCGCTCGCGGACTTGCAGGATCTCCAGGTGGAACTCGATATCGCGCAGGCAGATTTTGCCCGGCTGGGCCCCACCCAGAAAGCAAAGGTCACGACCGACGCGTATCCCGACAAGGAATATGACGGCGTGATCGCGCAGATTTCGCCTGAAGCTAATCGCCAGAAAGCGACCGTGCAGGTGAAGGTGCAGGTGCTGAATCCGGACAAGTATCCCAACATTCAACTGCGCCCGGAGATGAATGCTACGGTGAAATTCCTGGCTGACGAAGCTCCGAAGACGAAAACCGCGCAGGAGCCTGCGGGCGTGTACGTGCCGTCGACCGCGATCCGCGATCGCGACGGAAAAAAGATTGTGCTGATCGCCTATGACGGAAAGGCAGTCGCCCGCGAAGTTCATGTGATGAGCCAGCGCAGCGATGGTGCGCTGGTCGATGGGCTGGTCGGAGGCGAGAACCTGATCACTACCGCGCCCGCGACTTTGAAAGATGGAGACAAAATTAAAATCAAGGGTCAGTCCTAGCGAAGTCCTAACTAAGAGGAGTAATCATGAGCACAGTTGCACAAACCAACGTAGCCACGGGGACAAAAGTCGTACAGGTTCGCGGCGTCAGCAAAGTTTTCAAGCGCGATGCTTTTCAGGTAACGGCGTTGGACGACGTGTCCATCGACATTGCGAAAGGCGAATTTCTAGCGCTGATGGGGCCATCGGGGTCGGGCAAGACCACGCTGCTGAACATGATCGCGGCTATCGACCGGCCCACCAGCGGAGAATTGCTGGTGCAGGGGCAGGACATTTTCCGCTTCAACGACGCGCAGATTGCGCGCTGGCGCAACGAACACATCGGCTATGTTTTTCAGACGTTCAACCTGATTCCCGTGCTCACCGCGTTTGAAAACGTCGAGTTGCCGCTACTGCTGACCAAGCTGACCTCGCAGCAGCGCCGCGATCACGTCTTGACCGCGCTCAAACTAGTGGGACTCGAAGATCGTGTCGGCCACTTGCCTAAACAGCTCTCCGGCGGTCAAGAGCAGCGCGTGGCTATTGCGCGCGCCATCGTCAGCGATCCGACTTTGCTGCTGGCCGACGAGCCCACCGGCGATCTGGACAGTCATTCCGCGACGGAGGTGTTGGAAATCCTGAAGCGTCTGAACGAAGGTTTCCAGAAGACGATCGTGATGGTGACGCACGATCCGCACGCGGCGTCGTATGCGCACGTTACGCGGCATCTGGAAAAGGGAATGCTGTTGCCGCCCGGGTAGGGTTGGGAATTGTTGATTGTTGATTTCTGATGTTGATTAAAGGCTTGTGGTCCGCTGTCTTTTAATCAACAGTCTTCTAATCAACGGTCTTCTAATCAACGATCAAATAATCAGCAATCAACCATGTTTCTTCCCGCTATCCCGCGTGCGCCAGATTCGCGGTGGGGCTGGTTCCTGCTTCCACTGGCGGTTCCGCCACCCAGCGCCAGGCGCGCCGGCCATTCGCCACCACGGCCTGCGCCTCGCCATACTCCACCAGTCGATTCAGCACAGTCGTGACGGAAGCCATGGGATCTTTGTGCCGCGCCAGTAACGCGGGCATTTGCTGCTGGAAATAATCGCAGATGTCGCGCGCGTTCAGGGCGCGGCCGGCCTGCATCAGAATCATCCGGCAGGCCTTGGTGAAGCCGGGCTGGCGGCCACTGCTTTTGCGGTCGACCAGTTCCAGCAACTCTTCGGTCAAGACGCTGTCGCCAAAGAGATTGGCCAGGCCAGAGATGGTCTGCTTGACGGTGCCGATGCGCTTCATGATGTCGGAGCGCTGTTGCAGCAATTGGCGCAGCTCGCCGTGCGCCTGACGAATCACTTCCTGCACGTGGCCAACGTCATATCTTTCGGCCTGCAGGATCGAGCCGTTCCCCTTCTGCCCATTCTCCATACATCCCCCCAATTTCGAACGAGTTCGTCGCTGATAACTTTCGCTCATAACTTTCGCTCATAACTTCAGCTCACAACTTCAGTGCCACCGAATGAGCTGGCGTGTTCTTCGCGCCGCACGCAGGGTTGCGGGTCACCCCCTCGCGCCACGCCGAAACCGTCCCGCGGGCAGAACCCCGCTTGAAAATCTATACGCAGAATCCGTTTCCGGCGTTCCCTCGATTTTTAGAAGGGAACTGCATCCCGAGGTGTGCCGGTACCTCGGGGGATTAGACGCGGCAATTGCAGATTGGTTAACCGGGGACTGCAACCCTCAGTCCCGATTCAGACAAACTCTCCGATTCGGGAACCCGGATGGACAATACGGCAAGAAAGCGCATCCCGACCCCAACGTAATCCCGCGGATATCCCGATGGTAGGTAACAGAGCCCCCCAAGTGTCAATTGCTGCCAAACCCGCTCTCGCCCTAGCACCCTTGCGTGTACTGCTCATCGGCAATAAGGAGGAAGACTTCTTCCTGATCCGCGAAATTCTAGAGCGGACCCGCAGCCTGCTCACCGTCGATCTCGAGCATGCCCACTCCCTGGAGGAAGCCCGGGCGATGTTGCCGGAGAAAAGCTATAGCCTGGTTCTCGTCGAACACGAAGTGGGAGCAGGAGCGGTCCAGTTTCTCACGCACTTTCAGCAAGCCGGAGTGCCCGTACCTTTTATCGTGTTGACCGAAAATGCGGACGAAGCAACCGTCGCAGAGATCATCGACGGTGGCGGGGCGTGGAACTGTGTGGCCAAGTCGCAACTCGACGGAGTGACGCTGGTCCGCACCATCCGCAACACGCTGGCCATGTACTCCCTGCAACAGGAACACAAAATCGCGGAGGAATCGTTACGCAAGCTGTCGCGCGCCGTTGAGCAGTCGGCTGACATGGTGATGGTGACCGACCACAACGGGATCATCGAATACGTCAATCCTGCGTTCGAGGCCCTTACCGGCTACTCCCACGAAGAAGCCTGCGGACAGACGCCGCGAATTCTGAAATCGGGCGAGCAGTCGCCTGAGGTCTACCAGGAAATGTTACAGACCATGCGCGCCGGCAATGTATTTCGCGGCATTCTGGTGAACCGGAAGAAGAGCGGCGAATTGTATTACGCGGAGGAAACCGTCTGCCCGGTACGCGATGCCGCGGGAAGCATTACGCACTTTATTTCCAATGCGCGCGATCTCACCGAGCGGATGCGCCTGGAAGCGCAGCTGATGCAGTCCCAAAAAATGGACGCCATCGGCAATCTGGCCGGAGGTGTGGCCCACGACTTCAACAATCTGCTGACCATTATTACCAGCTACGCCGAGCTGGCGCTCGATTCGGTGCCGCGGAACACTCCGCTCGCGTCCAAAATTCAGGAGATTCTCCTGGCGGCGCGGCGGGCGGCGGAGCTGACCCGGCAGTTGCTCGCCTTCAGCCGCAAACAGATGCAAGCCTTGCGCGTGGCCGACCTGAATCAGGTAATCGCGCGCATTGCCAACACCTTGCCGCGCCTGATCGGTGAAGACATCGATTTCACCTTCGTGCGCGGTGAGGGGCTCGGGCAGGTGCGGGTGGATCCGCTGCAAATCGAGCAGATTCTGATGAACCTCGCCGCCAATGCGCGCGACGCCATGCCCCAGGGCGGCCACTTGCGAATTGAAAATTCCAACGTCCGACTCGATGATGAATACATTCACTGCAAACAAGCTCTCATCCCCACCGGGCGCTACGCGCTGATCACTGTGACCGATGACGGCGAAGGTATCCTTCCCCAACATCTGCCGCATATCTTCGAACCCTTCTACACCACCAAGCCCGTGGGCAGGGGCACGGGGTTGGGTCTGGCCACGGTCTATGGAATCGTGAAGCAGAATAAAGGTTTCATCTGGGCTTATAGCGAACCCAAGATGGGCACGGTATTCAAGATCTATCTGCCGTGTGTGGCCGGACGAGACCACACGAGCGAGATCGAGGATGTCGAATCCGAACCCGCGACTCGCGGATCGGAAACCGTCTTGCTGGTGGAAGATGAGCAGGCAGTGCGGCGCGCGACTGCGGAATTTCTTATCATGCAGGGCTACACCGTACTCGAAGCCAAGGACGGCGTCGATGCCCTGTCTGTGGCCAATCACCATGGCTCGAACATTGACTTGCTGGTCACTGATGTGGTCATGCCAAACATGAGTGGCGGGCAGTTGGCGGAGGAATTGGTGCATCTGCGACCGGACACGAAGCTGCTTTTTGTTTCCGGTTATGCCGGCAAGACTGTGATCGACCACAAGGTGTTCGACCTGGAAACGAATTTCCTGCAGAAACCTTACACGTTGAAAGAATTCTCGCTGAAGATTCGCGCCGCCCTGAGCGCGAGCGCGATTCCGGTGCCGTCTACGCACAGCCTCCAGTAGAGTTCCGTACTCAGGCAATGCGAATCAGGCGACCCTTTTTGAGTTCAAATCGATCGCCGCGCCAGGTCACCGTGTGGCCGGCGAAACTGGCAGTCCACACCGCGACTGCAACCAGATCCCGAACCGGCAGTAACCAAAGATTCTTCAGCAGTTGCCTATCGCGCAGCACGGACTTGCCCACCAAAAGCGCTACCACAAAACGCAACAGAACGGTCAACCCGAGTGCCGTCCACGACCAGGGCGCTCCACGAGCGGTAATTGCCGCGAGCAGCGCCCACATCAGGCCATAGGTAGAAATCAGGCCGATGTAGCCCGCCGCGCGCGCGTCGCGCACCCCGCGCGCCCAGCGCAATTGATGGGCCAGGAATCCTCGCAAGTCGTACGCGGGAAGATGAGTCTCGACAACGACGTCGGAGAGCACAACTCGCAAGCCGAGACCGGCGATGCGCCGGCCCAATTCATAATCGTCTGCCAGAAAGTCGACAAACGATTCGAATCCGCCGATGCGCTCCAGATCGGCGCGCCGAAACGCCAATGTCGAGCCTAGTCCGAACCGAATGCCGTTCTCCAGTTGGCGCGCGACCAGAACGCCAGCGCAAAAGTCAGTGCTGATGCCAAGCGATTCCAATCGTGAGCCGAAGGTCGGAGCTGCCACTCCGCGATACAAGCACGTCACCATCCCGACTGCCTCGTCGGCGAGTGGAGCGATCACACGGCGAAGATAATCATGCTCGACGCGAATGTCGCTGTCGTTAACGATCAGGTGTTGGTAGCTCGCCGCGCCCAGCATCTGCGCCAGATTGCTCACTTTCACGTTTGCGCCGAGAATCTTCGGGCACACCACACACAGAATCCGCCGCTCCGGAAATTCGCGCTGCAACCGCTTCACACTCTCAATCGCCGGATCGTCAGGATCGCTGACACCGAAAATAATTTCGTATTCGGGATAATCCTGCAGACAGTGACTGCGAAAGCTCTCGTAAATGTCCGGGTCGACACCCTTCAGGGGTTTGAGGATTGAAACCGGCTGCACAAACGGTGTGGGGCGGATACTCCCTGCCGCTTGCTGCTCATGCAGAAATGACGCAGCGCTCCACAAACAGAGAATGTAATAAACGGAACTGGAGGTGCACCCTAGGATTGCGACGAACTGGAAGACCGTGAAGTGAATCATGAGCGAGCGCGAAAGCCGTCACAGATCAGCTGACAGCTGACAGCTTTTTTATTCGTACCGCAGCGCCTCGATCGGATCGAGGTTTGCCGCCTTCCACGCCGGATAAATTCCGAAGACGAGTCCGACTCCGGCGGCCGAGCAGAAGCCGAACGTAACCCAGAACATGGACATGCGGGCCGGCAGAGACGGCCACACCGCGGGAATGATCCAGACCACCAGCGCTCCAAACAGCACGCCAATCACGCCGCCCACCGCGGTCAGCATGATCGCTTCCAGCGTGAACTGCAGCAGGATGTCCCGCTTGCGCGCGCCGATCGCTTTGCGCACGCCGATCTCCCGCGTGCGCTCGGTCACGCTCACCAGCATGATGTTCATCACGCCCACGCCGCCCACGACCAAGCCCACGCTGGAAATCGCGAACATGCCGATGAACAGCGCGCCGGTAAGCTGGTTCCACACGTCCGAAATCGAGTCCGAGGTCATGATCGCAAAGTTATCCGGCTTATTGAACGCAACTCTCCGCCGGCGCCGCAGCAACTCCCGAATCTCGTCCATCGCCTTGGGCATATCGTCGTGCGAAGTGGCCTTCACGCTGATCACGTGCTGCTTCATTTCCGGATGCAGGCCCTTGAAAGTCTTCAGCGGCAGAATGACGCGATTGTCGTTGGGATCTTTGCCCCCGCCGAACACAGATTTGATCTTCGACACGGTGCCGATCACTTCAAACAGCCGGCCTTCGATATTGATCTCTTTGCCCAGCGGATCCTGATCGCCAAACAACTCATGTTGCGTCTGGTAGCAGATCACGACCACCGGCGAGTGATGTTCGTCGTCAAAATCGCTGAACCAGCGGCCAGTGGCCATCGGCAAGTCGAAGACGTCCTTGGCCTCCGCCATGTCCCCTTCGATGATGGTGTTCCTCACTTTTTTATCCTGATACTTGACCGAGTAGGAGCCGATTCCAAATTCGGGGCGGAAGAGCCGCAACCCTGCCGATACAGCTTTGACGTGCGGCAGATCACGCATCGCCAGCGCATCGTCGTAGGTAAGCTCCTTGCGCATGCGCATTTCATCGGTCATGCGGCCAAAGGTGAAGAAGTCCAGGTGGAATACGAAAATGACATTCGATCCGATACTGGCGACGAGTTCCTGGACATTGTCATCGAGCCCGCGCCCAATCGAAGACACGCCAATGACAACGCCGACTCCGATCACGATCCCCAGCACAGTGAGGGCCGACCGCAGCTTGTTGCCGCGGATCGTGTCCGCCGCCATGCGAAGAATTTCGCCGAATTCGTCTTTGCGATTCATAGGAAGATTGAGTAATTGAGTAATTTAGTAATTGGGAAATTGAAAATCACCGTGGGTCTGGTTTTGACTTTCAATTACTCAATTACCAAATTTCTCAATTACTAAATTTCTACATCTCGAATCGTAGCGCCACAATCGGATCCAGCCGCGCCGCCTTCCGCGCCGGATACACTCCGAAGAACACTCCCACAGTAGCCGCCACCACCAGTCCCGCCAGCACGGCCCACAACTTGATCGACGAGGGCATGCCGATCAGCGCCGTCACGATCTCCGCAAAGGTCACTCCCGATATCACTCCGATGACGCCGCCAATCAGAGACAGCATCAGCGCCTCAATCAGAAATTGCATCAGCACGTCATCGCGCCGCGCCCCCAGTGCCTTGCGGATGCCGATTTCCCGCGTCCGCTCCGTCACCGAAACCAGCATGATGTTCATGATGACGATGCCGCCCACAACCAGCGATACTCCCGCAATCCCGATCGTCGCCATGAAGAATGTATTGCTCAGCCCCGACCAGATTCCCAGCAGGCTGGCGTTGGTTTCAATTTCGAAAGTGTCTTCTGCCCCAGGCTGGTCATGGCGATGAGCACGCAACGCCACGCGCGCCTCGTCAATCGCCTGATTCAGCGGAGCCCCGGTAGCCGCCGCTTTCCCCCAAATCGCAATGCTCGTATTATGCGAGCCATATTTCTTCAGGTACACCGTGATCGGGATCATCACGTAGTTATCGGCACTCTGCCCCAGGGTCTTCCCCTTCTTCTTTCCAACGCCAATCACCTGATACGTCCAGCCATCCACGCGAATCTCCTGGCCCAGCGGATCGGCGCCGCCCAGCAGGTGCTCCACAATGTCCGTGCCAACCACCGCGACCTGCAGGTGATTCTCCATGTCGGTTTCGTTCACCATGCGGCCCGCGGTCAGATCGGTATCGAGAATGGTCGCCATCGAAGGCGTGAGCCCCTGGATGGTCGTATCGTTGATGGACTGCTCGTCGTGCTTCACCTTGCCGCTGCCGCTCATCAGGGCCCCAACGTAGTCGCAGTGACGGCACGCCTCCTGCACGGCCTCGTAGTCTTCGAGCTCCAGGTTCTTGCGCTTCTCGGCCTCTAGAAAATGGTCCGCGTTGGTCTCGACTGTCGACATTTTCGAAACGATGAAAACGTCGGCTCCCAGGTTGAAAATCTTCTTGGCCACGTAGTCGTTGATGCCGGAAACGAACGTGACCACCGCAATCACCGAGGCAATGCCGATCACCACGCCGAGCAGCGTGAGCACCGAGCGCAGCTTGTTGGCCCACAGCGACCGCAGCGCGATTCTGATGGCTTCGGCGATGTTCATGGGGCGGGTTCTTGGGATCTAGGCCTTGGGTCTTCGGCCCTGACTCCAAGCTAAGTCTAACAGTCCTGATTCCCCCAGCAACGCCAAAACTCCGCTTGGGGTCTTCGAAATTGCGGCGCGTGTCGATCCGAACACCCAACACCTAACACCTGTGTCCCGTCACCCTATCGCATATAATGATTCCGTAGGCAGCCGGACCGGACGGTCGCTCTCTGCGCTTTCGGGCGCGGAGGGAGGAAAGTCCGAACTCCGCAGAGCAGTGTGCCGGATAACGTCCGGGAGGGTGGATTCAAGTCCGCTCGACGGAAAGTGCCACAGAAAATATACCGCCTTGGCCTTCACGGGCCAGGGTAAGGGTGAAAAGGTGCGGTAAGAGCGCACCGCCGCGGCAGTAATGCAGCGGGCAGGGCAAACCCCACACGGAGCAAGACCAAATAGGGAGGAAGTTCCGTCGTCGCCGCTGGTTCTGGCTGATTCGGAAGAATCGTTCAGCAAGAATCCGCAGCGACGGCGGGACACGTGCCGGCTCGGTGCGTCAAACCTTCGGGTAGGTCGCTAGAGCCGCGCAGCGATGCGCGGCCCAGAGGAATGACCGTCCAGCAGGAGCAATCCCGCGGACAGAATTCGGCTTACAGGTCCGGCTGCCTTAATCTTCTTTGTTTCCTGCCATGGGTGCAACTCCTCGTAAATCAGGGCAGTGGGCCAGTTTGGCCCACTACCCTAAGTCAGAGGCAGTGAGTGCGAACCTTAATTGACGGTAAAGCTGGTGGAACTGCTAACGCTGCCACCTTTTGTGGTCACGACGATTTTGCCGGTCGCGGCTCCGGTGGGAACGGTTACGGTAATTTGGGAATCGGAGACCACCGTAAACGCCGCCAATATATTGTCGATCGTCACCTTCGTGGTTTGAGTCAGGCCGGTGCCGTTGAATGTCACTACGGTTCCGACCGGGCCGCTCGGGGGCGCGAAGCTTTTGTAGGTCGGCGTGATCTTGAAGCTCGCGAGGGTGGACAGCACGGTCGATCCAGTGGTGACGGTGACGTCGCCGGTGAGCGCGCCCGTCGGGACCGTTGCGAGAATGTAGGTGGAGCCGGCGGGTTTTATGGTGGTGGCTTTTATGCCTCCGAATTCAACCACAGACTTCGCGCTGAAGCCCTGGCCCAGAATGCCGACCTGCGCGCCTTCTGCGCCGGACGTCACATTCACCAGGGAGATGAAGGGTTTGTAGTTATTGCTCAGGCTGTAGAACGAGCCCACGCCGATCCCACCCTGCTCGGTCGTGCTGTAAAACGTGCCGTTGGTGGAAAGCAAGAGCGGAGCCTCGGGCTGGCCGCAGTTCGAGCAAACCAGCGGGTAGAGATAAAGGTTCTCATACACTCCCTTGGTGGTGATGTCGAAGAGTCCGGCTTGCGCGCAGCCCCCACCCGCGCAATCCGTTGCGGCGCCAAACAAGAGGCCATTCGGCGCCTGCGTCAACGGCAACGTAGGATACGCGCCGTCCGTCTGATTCGGGAAGCTGTAGAGCACCGTCTCTGTGCCGCCCGCGGTGAGCTGGAAAATGGTTCCTTCGTTCGCACTGCCGCCCTCTTCGGTAGTTCCATAGAAGTCGCCATTGGAGCCCTGAATCAGATGGGCACTCGGGCCCTCACCATCCACGTAAGCGCCATCCGGATTACTTGTGAACGTGTATACCAGCGACTCCTTACCCGCGAGCGTGATCTTGAATATTCCGCCTCCGCTGATGATCCAGCCGTTTCCTACGCCCCATAGATCGCCATCAGTGCCTTCGATCAAACCGTAGGGCAACACGGTATCGTTCGGCGGACCTTGGAAGCTGTACAGCAGCGTGTACGCTCCCGCCAGCGTGAGCTTGTATACCGTTCCTTCACCATTTGCCCCGCAAAAACTTGTGGTTCCGTAAAAATCTCCGTTACTAGCCTGGATCGGAGGTGCGAGGGGCTCGCAGCCATCGCTGGTTGAGCCCTGGGCCGCGAAGTTGTGCAATACGGTCAGCGAGCCCGCGGACGTCACTTTGAAAAGCGTTCCGTAATCGTTGGCGCCTCCATTGTGACAAGTGCCGTAGAAATTGCCATCGGTGCCCAGGGTCAGGCCGCTGCATGTCGTTCCGTCCGATTGCGCCATCGCGTGCAGGCTCGTGAGCACTCCAGCGGGGCTGATTTTGTAAAACGCGCCCTGGTTCGCCGGACCTCCGCCCGACAGGGTAATTCCGTAGAAATTTCCGTCCCGTCCTTGCGCCATCACTCCCACAGGAAGATTTGGGTTCGTTCCGCTCTCGAACTGGTAAATCGTGCTGACCGTTTGCGCCGGCACTGCGGTAGCTATCGCCACCAGGAATATACCCGCGAGAAGCTTCGCCTTGAGAACTGAAGTCATTGTTTTCTCCTGAATTTGGTTCGAATGTCTGTTTTCCGGCGCGGGCCACAGCCAACTGGCGAGACGACCGCGAATGCACGCGGACTATCGCCTGAATTGGGGCTGGGGTAAAGCGACGGCTCGGCTACATCAAAGCAACGAGATATTGCGTTTATCTGCAATGGGTTACAAAAAGTTCTTGTCTAGACCGGAGTAGCCCGAAGGTGCCAGTCCAACGAGCTTTCCGGGATGATAGACTTACAACGGTCCTCCCCTGAGAGCGTCGACGCCTTCGACTGTGTCCAGCGAACCCCAGACTGTTGTGCGCTTCGGTGTATTTGAGGCGGACTTGCGCGCGGGCGATCTGCGGAAGAAGGGAACCAGGGTAAAGATTCAGGACCTGCCCTTTCGCGCGTTGGGAGTCCTGCTCAGCCGGCCGAATGAAGTTGTGACGCGCGAGGAATTCCGGCAGGCGCTTTGGCCGCAGGATGTTTTTGTCGATTTCGACCGTGCCATCAGCAGCGCCATCAAGCGGCTGCGCGATGCGCTGGGCGACCCCGCTGAGAATCCTATCTTTATAGAAACCATCGAGCGACGCGGGTACCGCTGGATCGCCCCGACTTCGATCGCTCCGACTGCCGGAGTCCCGGCTTCGAGCCCAGTCACGCTGCTTGCGTCCGGTGCGGGTGAGGCGGAGTTAGAGCCGGCAGCGAACTCGGCAGAAAGTCCGGCAGAACGGCCGGCAGTAAGTCCGGTGGGCGCTCCCGATAGTTTGATTTCGCCACCGGCTTTTTCGGTTTTGTGGCGAAAGTTGGAGTATGCCGCGCTGGCTTTGGCGCTCCTGTTGCTGGCGGGGATCATGCTCTTCGGGTTTCGCGGGATCAAGGCCGCGGGCAATTTGCCACACTCGGCTGCGAATGCCGGGTTGCATCCGGCGAATCAGGAGGCCAAGGATCTTTATCTGCAAGGCCGCTACTACTGGAACAAGCGCACGCCCGACGATCTGCAAAAAGCGGTGGACTATTTCATGCAGGCGATTGTGCACGATCCGGGATACTCGGATGCCTATACCGGACTGGCTGACAGCTACAACCTGCTGCGCGAATATAGCGCGATGAAGAGCAGCGAAGCGTATCCGCGGGCGCTGGCTGCGGCGCGCAAAGCGGTGGAGCTCGATGACAAATCATCGCAGGCACACGCTTCGCTGGCCTTTGTTTCGTTTTGGGGAATGTGGGACGCTGCGACTGCCGATCGCGAATTTCGCCGCGCCATTGAACTCGACCCGAACAACGCGAATGCCCATCATTGGTATTCGCCGGTGCTGGGAACCATGGGCCGCTACCCCGAGGCGCTGACGGAAATTGAGCGCGCGCAGGCGCTCGATCCCACATCCAAGTCGGTGCTGGCGGACAAGGGCATCATCTTGTATGGGATGGGACGGCGGCAGGAAGCGCTTGACCTGCTGCGGCAAATGGAAAAAGCCGAACCGGAGTTCGTTTCCCCCCATCGTTACCTGCAGAGAATTTATCTGGACATGGGCGACTATTCGAACTATCTGGTGGAGTTAAGAAAGAGCGCGGTACTCAGCCATGACAGCGGGGGGCTGGTTGTGGCCTCGGCCGCCGAGAAGGGATATGCGTCTGGGGGAGCGCACGCCATGTTCGAGAACATACGCAATGAACAGCAAAAGCTCTACGATCAGGGAAACTTTTCCTCCCTCGCACTGGCCGGGAGCTGCGCGCTCGAAGGAAATAAGCGGGACGCCTTGAAGTACCTGAAAATCGCTTACGATCAGCATGAGGATGACGTCGTCGGCCTCGCGGGGAACCGCTTGTTCGATAACCTGCACGACGATCCGGAGATGCAGCGGATTCTGGCGGGAGTTAAGATCCCGCGCGCGCCGGGGACCGGGAAGAACTGAGTCGCGCAGGCGCGCGAGCCCCATGCTACCATTCCCGCGTGGGCGACTCCGTTAGTATTCCAAGTGCAGCCTCAGCCGTTCAGACCACCACGGCAACTTCGCGGCATTCTGCCCTGGTTCGCATCACTCACTGGATCACCACGCTTTGCTTTTTTGCCCTGCTGGTCAGCGGAGTTGAGATCGTAATCTCTCACCCGCGCTTCTATTGGGGCGAAACCGGCAACGACTTAACTCCAACACTTTTCAAACTGCCGATCCCGGCCTCGAGGAATCTGGTGCCGACCGGCTACAAGTACGTGCTGCCGGACCAGAACGGCTGGAGCCGGTATCTCCACTTTCAGGCCGCATGGCTGGTGATATTTACCGGCTTGGTGTATGTAGTCTCTATCTTGCTCAACGGATATTTGCGGAATAACCTGCTCCCCGGTAAGTCCGATCTTTCGTGGGGCGCGCTTTCGACGGCGATCACCAGTCACTTGCGTTTCGAGCGGCCGAGTGCGGCAGAAGCCTGGTCGTATAACGTGCTCCAGCGCCTCAGCTATCTGTTTGTGATCTTCGTCCTGTTTCCCCTGGTAATCTGGACGGGCCTGGCGATGTCCCCCGCGTTCGTTTCCGCGGTGCCGGGGGCTGTTAACGTGCTTGGCGGTCAGCAATCCGCGCGTACGCTGCATTTTTTCGTTTCGCTGGCGCTCGTGCTCTTTCTGCTGGTCCACGTCGGGATGGTTTGGCTGGCCGGATTCAGAAGCCGCATGCGGGCCATGATTACGGGGACGATGATTACGGGTCGCGCTGACTCAAATCGAGCAGGCACAAATCGCGCAAGCACAACCGCAGGCGCGAAGATGGAGCGCACATGAGCGAACAATCAAGCCGCAGAATCTCACGCCGCAAACTGATCACCACCGGACTCGCGGCTGCAGGTGGCGTAGCGGGCCTGGGCGTGGCCGCGAACCTTGCGCAAAAGTATGGGCTGATCCCGCCCGATCACGGCGGCATCTACGGGCTCGGAGAAACCCTGACCTACGCTTCGCAGCGGCTGCTGACGAGACATTCGTTAGCGCGTGAGTTTCCTCGTAGTATGATTTCGAAGCCTCCCTTTGCGAACGAACTCGCGCCCCCGCCTGACGCGTTCAAACGCCTGCAGGCTGGAGGGTTCGCCGACTGGCGGCTCGACATTAACGGCATGGTCGCCAAGCCCAGTTCGTTTTCGCTTGCCCAGCTGAAGAGCTACCCATCGCAGAGCCAGATCACGATGGTGCAGTGTGAAGAGGGCTGGTCATACATTGCCGAGTGGATCGGCGTGCCGCTCTCGCGTGTCCTGCAGGCTGTGGAAGTTCACCCGCAAGCACGATACGTGGTCTACTACTCGATCGAACCCGACTGGTGGGAGAGCATCGATATGGCTGATGCGCTGCATCCGCAGACTTTTCTCACCTACGGGATGAATGGTGGCGAACTCCCCGTGGGAAGCGGCGGCCCGCTTCGCCTGCGAGTTCCCCGCCAACTCGGCTACAAGAGCGTGAAATTCATTACCCACATGACAGTTACAGACAGTCTGAAAGGTTTCGGCAAAGGCCTGGGTTCCGCATCTCCAGAAGGTGGCTATGCCTGGTACGCCGGCATCTGACGTACTGCAAGCCGCCTTTGCCGGCGTCGATTCCTCTGACTAAAATTTGAACTCTACCTGCGTCGTGGTTTCCGCGGACCCAGGAGCGTACTTCCATTTCTTCAGAGCTTTTTGCACGGCATCGACGAGGATGGGATGCCCGCCCAGCACTTTCGCGCTCTTGATGGTCCCATCGGCCGCAACGACGAGTTCGACCTTGACCGAGCCGGTGATGGCCATCCGCTTGGCAATCTCGGGATACTCCGGGTCGGGATTGGCCACGGGCTTGCGGTTATCGGCCAACGCCAGGCCCGTGAACAGGGCGATTACCAATCCTACTCCTAAGATCCAGCGAGAGATTCGCCGCACCCCAACAACCCTCCTGCCCATGTCTGCCTTTCGAAGTTGGTCGCGAATATAGAAGCGCCGCGCCCCGAATTAGAACAACCTGCAGTCAGTCCATTGATTACGTTTACGCTGTAACCATTACAATGTATAAATCAAACGGGGCATAGGTCTCCAGTAAAAAATGGACGGCACCACATTACGCCGGTAACTTTATTCGAAACTTTTGTGCGACTTTGCCCGCGATTTACTCATGAAGGAGGCGCCACCTCCGGCGGGAGCATTGACAGTTCCCGCGGTCTCCGTGCCAATAGCTAGCA
>JBEKRY010000057.1:0-22000 GCA_049517555.1 Candidatus Sulfotelmatobacter sp.
TCATTTCTTGAATGTCACGCTGCCGCATTGCCTCGCGCACTCCGGCTTGAAGATCGGGTTCGCAGTACAGGAGCAGGAAGCCGCCGCCGCCAGCTCCAGTAATTTTGCCCCCGAGCGCGCCGCGCTCGCGCGCCAAAGTGTAGAGTTCATCGATGTGGGGCGTTGAGATCTGTGTCGAAATGCGGCGCTTTGCCTGCCAACCTTCGTGCAGCAGCATCCCCATCTCTCTGAGATCCCCCTCCTGCACCGCATTGCGCATGCGAATTCCCAGAGCCTTCACCTCGTGGAGGGCTTCCAGCGCTCCACCTGTCTGGTTACGAGTCGAAGATTCCTGCTCCTTCAATATGCTCCACGAGTGATGGGCCGTGCCGGTAAAGAAAAGCATCAGATTCCGTTGCAGCTCGGTTAACAGTGCGGGGTTCAAGTCAATGGGCTCCACCAGCGTACCGCCATCCGGATGGAAGGTAATGAAGTTCAAACCGCCAAAAGCCGCGGCGTATTCATCCTGTTTCCCGACCTGTTTGCCCAAAACGTTCCGCGCCACGTGGAAGGCCTTTTCGGCGAGATCGTATTTGGAAAGAGGATGTTGAATATATGTTGTGAGGGTCTTCAGGATATTTACACAGACACTGGCGGATGACCCCAGTCCAGTCCCCGGAGGAATCTCAGACGCCAGGAAGAGATCGACCCCCACGTCGCAATTCACTTCCTTGAGGACCGCAAGAGGGATTTCCAGGGCGCTGCCCGCGAGCTCTTTCTTGGAAATGTCGTGCCATGTTTCAAAAACTCGCAGGTCCGACGAAATGACCTGAACCCGGCCATCAGTCCGTTTTCCCAGGATTGTATAGAAATATTTATTAATTGAGACGCTGAGTACTGCGCCACCGAACTGTTCGTAATACGCCGGCAGGTCTGTCCCACCGCCGCCGAAGCTAATCCGCACTGGACTGCGAACTATGAGCACGAGACAGACTCTCCTCGAATACCGAACCGGCCACTACTTCCGTATCGACGTTTGACAAATACGCTTTCCGTTGCTTCAGCGAGAAAGGCCGCAATGCCAGCGTCGACAACGTTTGCAACATCAACGTAATGTCGAGAAACAGTGAACGATGCAGGATATATTGTAGATCATACCGTGTTTTGTCTTCTGACGAGTTCTGGTCGCGAAGTCCGTGAACTTGGGCAAGTCCTGTCATCCCGGGCTTAACGCTGAGCCTCCGACGATGCCAATCGCTGTAATGGCGTACCTTGTCTGGCCCCTCCGGTCTTGGCCCGACCAGACTCATCTGGCCAAGCAATACATTTATGATCTGAGGCAATTCGGTCAGGCTCGACTGCTGCATCAGGAATTCGTCGATAGGCAATCGGATGGCACGGCGTTCAGAGTTTAACCGGTACATCAGGAACGTCTGGCCAGATTGCCCGCAACGGATCTCAGAACAAAACGCTTTGCCCTTGCGCACTTTTAACCAGGCAGCGGCTGCCAGGATGGCCGAGCCAGCGAAGGGCAAGATGCATATGCTGAGAGCCAGATCTAAAAACCGCTTCCCAAACGGGACTCTCTGGATCGCTGGTACACCTTCCAATTTCAGCAAAGGCAGGCCATCCAAGTCTACGAGCGTCGGCCGAGAAAGGTATAGCTCGTACGGCTGTGGAACTAGGCTGACAGCGATCCCCTGATTCAGGCATTGATTGACTAGATCGGATATCTCCGGATGACCCGGCTTGGAGACGGCAAGTATGAGCTGGTCTATCGCGCGGGATCGCAACAGATCGGCAATTCCCGCACTTCGGATGTGAATTGGCCCCTCTTCCATCCCTGAGGAAGCGAGATTGGGAGCGTTTTCGGCTGGACACAGGAATCCCGCGACTTCCCATAGCATCTCCGGGTGGCACTCGATCTTTCTCGCAATTTCACCTGCTATCGGTCCACTGCCAACGATTACTGTCCTGCGCACAGCTCCTGCGCGATAACGGGATGCAAAGAAGGCTCGAGCGAGGAGACGGATTGCGATCAGGCCCACGAACAACAAGATCGCAAAATACGCCAGAACCAGCCGTGACGTGTAGAGACGGGCGAGATAGGCTCCCGCAACCAGCAGCACCATCAGGCTCGATACGGCAGGAAAGAGTTGCGACAACATTGCCGAAAATCGCCAGCCCCCACGGAATCCGTCCAATGACAGCCACGAAGACAGTACGGTCCAGGACAGGAGGGTCGCCGCAACAAACGGCACGAAAGTCAAAACCGGAATTCTCGCCGGATCTTGCCATGCATTTTCGTAACGCAATGCGTAGGAAACGGCCATCGCTAGCACGCTCCAGCATAGGTCTGCGCCTAGAATGCCGAAATGTAACCTCTGCGTCTTCATCATTGCCGGAAGGCTGGATCATACACCTTATCGCTTGGCCATAACCTCCGATTCTGCTTCGTGCCTGCCGTTATACCCCCTGGGATTCTTCTGTTTCCAGCTCCAAGCACTGCGAATGATCGTGCGCAAGTCGGACGAACGCGGCCGCCAGCCCAGTTCCCGCACGAGTCTTTGAGGGTTAGCGCAAAGGACTGGGGGGTCGCCGGGACGACGAGGTCCGTTTCTCAGGATAACTTTTAGACCCAATTCCTCTTCTACCAAATTGCAAATATGCCGGACTGAAAAACTCGTCCCGGTGCCAATGTTGTAAACCAATAAACCGGGACGTCGCTTGACTTGCAACGCCAGCAGATGCGCTTCGGCTATGTCGAGTACGTGAACATAATCTCGCTCGCAGGTTCCATCGGGCGTCGGATAGTCATCCCCGTAAATCTCGAAGAACGGGCGCTCTCCCGCGGCGGTTTGCAACAGCAAGGGGATGATATGGGTCTCGGGTTCGTGATCTTCGCCGATAGCGGCGGTTGCACCGCAGGCGTTAAAGTAGCGGAAGGCAACCACCGTCCAGCCGTATGCGACAGCGTACCAGTAGAGCGCGCGCTCGAACGAGAGCTTGGTTTCGCCGTAAGAGTTAACCGGATCTTTAGGATGATCTTCATCGATTGGCGTGGTGCACGGGTTGCCATACACTGCCGCTGAGGAAGAGAACACAAACCTCTTGATCCGTGCCGCGCGCAGGGTTTCCAGCATAGCAATTCCAGAGGCAACGTTCGAATCGAAGAATGAGCCCGGGTCCGACACCGATTCCGGGATGAGTGCCTTGGCGGCAAAATGAAAAACCGTGTCGAAACGATCCTGCCCTATCACCTTAGCCAGTGCGGAGCGGTCACCAATGTCCAGTTGATGCAGAATTGCCCCGTGCGGAACCGCCGCGGCGTGTCCAGTGGACAAATCGTCCACCACTGTAACCTGATGCCCAAGTTCCAGCAGGCGCGAGCAGCAAACCGAGCCGACGTAACCCGCCCCGCCTGTTACCAGAATCCTAGCCATGATCAGTACGCTCCCTTGCCTTGAATGACTTTCCACGGAGTATTGATCAGAATCCTCAGATCCATGCCAAGAGTCCAGTGGGCAACGTAGTACATGTCCATATTCACACGTTCTTCATAGGAGACCTCCTGCCGACCTGAGATCTGCCAGTAGCCTGTGAGTCCGGGCTTAACGCTCATCAGCAGGTCTTGGTACTCGCCATACTTGCAAAGTTCCTCGGTGGTGATTATACGGGGTCCCACAAGGCTCATTTGCCCCTTCAAAACGTTGATTAACTGCGGAACTTCGTCCAAACTATATTTTCTTAGCCATTTCCCGAGGCCAGTGACCCTAGGATCCGATTTCAGCTTAAAGTTGCTGGCAAAGGCTTCCCGTAATTCGGGATCCGCTTGGAGAATCACGTCGGCATCGCGGCACATGGTGCGAAACTTGTATGCGTCGAATTCGCCCTCTGATCCGATAACTCGGCGCAGATAGAAGATTGGCAAGCCATCCCCTATCCATATCAGCACCATGAGAACAAGCAGCACGGGAGACAGGAGACATAAGAGGCTTGCAGAGCCTACTAAGTCAATTGCTCTCTTTAAGACGCGCTCATGAACCCTCCGCCCCCTCGGACGGTCAGTCGGCGAATCGTCATCTAGCGTCGCTTGCACGTGGGTAGACATGTTAGGAGATGAAACGGCCAGTCTTAGTCAGATCAATCGCGATCAGTCAGCAGTCCCGGTGGTTGCAAGTCGTTGGACGTCAAGTCTCTCCGAGACTCTGAGACGGATCACGGAAAAGATGGCGTGCGTCATGCTCAGATGGAAGTCCTCAATTACCTGCATGTTGTCGGAGTGTAGTACCACACAAATGTTGCAGAGACTCTTCATCTTGCCGCCCTCAAAACCGGTGAGGCCAATGGTTCGAGCACCATGACTCCGTGCGACTTCGAGGCCACGCAGCACGTTGGGAGAGTTGCCGCTGCCGCTAATGGCAAGCGCTACGTCACCGGAGGCGACGAAGTTCCTCAATTGCTCGGCAAAAATTTGGTCGTAGCAGCTGTCGTTGGCCCACGCAGTCATTAGTGGGATGTTATCAGTCAGCGCCAGCACCCGAAAGCGCTTCTGCCCGTTTTCGCTGATGACTGTTCCTTTGTTCAGATCGCATGCAAAGTGAGAGGCCAGCGAGGCGCTTCCACCGTTTCCGAACATGAAAATGTTCTTGCCATGTTCATAGGCTTGCATCAGCTCGTTGATGACCTGGTCGATCTCTTCATGCGGGAGATTGGCGACCACTTGTTGGTACATTCCAAAATAGTCTCGGGAACTCCGAATCGCGGGTACGGAACAGCCTCGTATCGGCACAGGATGCAGTTTATCCACGGACGTTTCTCCGGAGGTTCAGGATGGGGGCCTAACTTCTTGGTCTTTTGAGTTAACTACAAATCTCGAATTGAGGAAAGAACTCAACTCTATTCCCGAGTTGTTTTCCTTCAGAACAGTCGCACCGCGTGCGCGGGTGCATTAAGCTACGGCGGCCGTTCAGGTCATTTGCGCAAACTGCTCCATCTTGTCCGCCGTGAACGCTGCGAACTCCCCTTTGAACCTTTCTAACCCGAACCGCTCGACGCTGGCGCGGATGAACTCCGGACGGAATTGTCTCTCAATTCGCTCGAATCGGCGGATGGCTTCACAGAGCGATTCCGAGCTCGGTTGTTGAAAAAAGACTCCCGTGGAGTTTGCGGGGTCGCTATCGTCGGCACTCTCGCTGATGATGGTCTCGAGAACTCCGCCCCGTCCGTATGCGATCACAGGCCTGCCATGCACCTGCGCTTCCACCGGCACGATTCCAAAGTCTTCCTCTCCGGGAAAAAGCAGTGCGCGGCAGTTCGCGTAACTTTCATGAAGCGAGTGCTCGTCGAGTTGGCCGATAAACTCCACGGAAGGGCCAGCCATTTTCCTCAGTCGCTTGTACTCGGACCCGGTTCCGACAATCCGGAGCTTCCTTTGGAGTTGATTACACGCTTCGATGGCCAAATCGACGCGTTTGTAGGGCACTAATCGACTCACGATGAGATAGTAGTCCTCGATTTTTTGTGAAATATATCCTGCCGTCCAATTTGCCGGAGGGTGTATGACCGTGCTCTCACGCCGGTAACACTTGCGAATGCGTGCGGCAATGTAGCGAGAATTGGCTACGAAGTGATCCACCCTGGCCGCCGTGCTGAAGTCCCAGACTCTCATGTAGTGAGCGGTCGCAGAGAAAATCGCGCGAGTTACGGGATTCATGCTCTTGCGGGATTCGTGGTACAAGTCCCAGATGTAGCGCATTGGGCTGTGGCAGTAACAGATGTGGCAGGTCTGCGGCGAGGTGATCACACCCTTCGCGGGCCCCGACTCGGAACTAATCACCAGGTCGTAGGCCGACAAATCGAACTGCTCGAGCGCGATAGGGTAGAGCGGAAGGAAGTGTCGATGCCAGCGTCTTGCCCCTGGAATACGTCCTACGAACGAGGTCGTCAATCTTCGGCCGCCAAGTGCCGGGAGAGCGTGCTCCTTCGCCGCAATCAGTGCAAAAAAATCCGCTTGCGGAAAGACTTCTGCAAGCGCTTCCACCACGCGTTCGCCCCCGCCATAGCCGTTGAACCAGTAGTGAGTGATCGCAACCCGCAAGCTCGCGAGATTCCCGGCCGCCGCCACGAGCCTCGGATCCATTTCAGTCGCTGTCAATGCCATTGTCAGGTGGTCTCAGGATACGCGCAGGAGATAGTGATGGTCGGTACTGCCTGGCGTCCTCTCCTGGATGACATTCAGCCCGTTTCGCGCGAATGTTTTCTGGATTTCCGAGGGAGTGCGCCGGATGCGCCGGATCCCACGGCGCAAATACTTGGGCAGCACAAAATCAGGAAGCGCGGTTTTGAGATGATAGGCCAAGGTCGCAGGGCGCGTGTCGAACTGCAGGTAAGCCGCGCCGTCGCGCGAGAGCATTTGACGGATTGCTGCGACATACGATTCGATGATTTGAAAGTCTGGGATGTGTTGAAATACCAACAGGGAATAGACGAACGAGACCTTCCCCACCTCTTGGGGAAGCGCTATCGGCAGTTCACTCGGCTGACTGACGGCCACGAATTGCGCGTTGGTAATCTGGCGCAGACGAGCGGATTCTTGCGCCCGCCGAACCATTCCGTTCGATATGTCGATGCCAATCATTCGTTGAAAGACACGGGAGAGCGGCAACACGAGTCGGCCGACACCGCAGCCGATCTCGAGGCCACAGTCCCTCGATATATTGAACTCCGCGAGAAGCGGGGCCAGTTCCTCGCGCACGGTCGTCTCGCCGCTCTGCCAAAAAGCCTCAAGGTTGCCATCTGTAAGGTCCGTTTTGATGTACTGGTATGGGTTATCCTCGGCGAACCTTTCCCACCGTTCGGGATTTCGAGGCTGAACAGCCGCGTCTGTCATTTCTGGCTCCTGGAACGCCGCATTTTACATCTCCTGCGAACCCTGCACTCTTTACAGCAAACCGCCGCTCCGGTGGACCATTGCCGGAAAAATATTGCCTTCTAACTGAATCCGTAACCGGTGAGGTTTTCCGCTTCGGCTCACGTAGAACGCGCTGACGTTGGGTCATTCTAGTCGTTCATACAGCCAGAGCATTCATCTCTCCAACTCTGGAACCGATCTGCCTGTAAAATTCCGCCCTATCGCCGGCGACCTTAGCGTAGGTGAAGTGCTCGAGAACGCGCTGGCGGCCGAGGCGGCCGAGGGCCACGCGCCGCGCAGGATCGTCCATCAGTCCCCGCAGACAATCCGCCAACTCTTGCTCATCTCCTTCATGGAAAACCAAGTTGGGATCACCGATTACGTTGGGTATTTCACCGGAGTCCGACCCGACAACACATGTCTCACACGCCATGGCTTCAATCAGAACCCTGCCAAATTGCTCCTTCCAGTTGCGCCGAGTGCGAGAAGGCAGCGCAAGGACGTCGAACGCGTTCATGTATTCCACCACTTCGTCGGAATGGACCCAGGGTAACCACGAGACTCTCTCTTGAACTTGCAGCCGCCGAATTATGCTCTCCAGTTCTTCCCGATAAGGTCCGCGGCCAACCAGCAAAAGCACAGCTTTCTTGGGGAGCCTAGCAAGCGCCTTAACCAGAGTATCCAGACCCTTCTCCTGGTGAATCCTGCCCATGAAGCCGACGATGAATGAGCCTTCGGGCGCCAAGTTTCGCCGCAAACGGCTCGCATCTCGCTTGCGAAAAACAGCCGGATCGAGCCCATGGCCAATCTTCGTAGCCGGTCCGCGATAGCCTCGAAGGCGCAGGATGTCAAGACACTCTTTGCTGCCGGGAATCGCCCCCGCCGCGTTTTCAAAAACGTACTTCTCGAAAAAATTGAACGGAGGGGGATACCACTTGTTCAAGTTCTGCCATGTGGTGAAAACCGCCGGGACACCACGCTTGCGGCACGCCCGGAGAGCGTGGAAGGTAGCCATGTTAAACGGTTCCTCGTCAATGTGGACTAAGTCCCACTTCTCCCGCGCAATCACGTCGGCGATACTCGAGTAAAAGTGAAAATGGTTTCCCAGGCGCACCGAAGTGGTTCCGCTGAACCAGCAATCCGTCAAAAGGAGTTCGAAGCCGTCGGGCTTTACCCGCTGTAATTCGCTTTCCCGGCCAGCCCATTGCCGGGGAGAAGCCACAGTCTGATCGATTCCTAACTTCGAGATCGCGGCCAGCTCGCCTTGAATACTGGCGAACTCCGCCAACGTCCTCGTGATCATGAGCAGCTTCATTACGGGTAACCGCACCTCGTTTCCTGAAGAGTTTTACGCCGGCATCGCAAAGACACGAAGTCGCTTCAGGCCTCTCTAACAAGTACCTTCCGCGGTCTGTATGGTTACCCTTTGCTGATGTGAAACCCCGACTTGCTCCTGGATCTCAATGGCTGGCTCTCCCCGCGCAGCAATCACGGCCCCCGCACCAAGGCCGAAAACCAACCAAATGTACCCCGCCGCGTAGGTCAGTCCCGCCGCTTCAGCCAGCACTACGATCAGCGTGACGCCGGACAGAAGAAGCACTCCAGCCAACTTTCCTTCCTTGGCAGATACCCATAGGCCGCGGAGAATAGGCAGCAGGAAAGACCCAAACGCAATGAGCCCGATTAAGCCTGTGTTAGCCAGTATTAAAAACACCAGATCTGTACAGTTCACGTTGTGCCAACCTGCTCCCAGGAGCGGATAACGTATGAAGTCCTGAGCCGCGAGCCCAGTCGAGTACAGTCTCTCGAGTCCCGACCCTGCCTCAAACTTACTTAGTAACATCATGTCGACGATCTGGGCCGCCAGAGGCACGGCTGTCGTCACCAACGCTCCGGCCCCGACGACAATCCCTGCCAGGATCAAATAGGGCTTCCATGGTTTCCCCGCTCGGGCCAGTGCGACTCCGGCAACAATCACAGCTGCAATGATACCCGAGTATGCAGTCGACGATGTGCTGGCGAGCAGAGTGGTCGCAATCAAAGCGAGCACTGCATAGTCCCATCTTTTTCCCAGCAGCGGTCGCCCCAGACCCAGGCCAACTAAGAGGACGACAAACGCGAGAAGCAGTTCTTGGGCAAGGACTGACGGCTCCAGAGCCACTGACGAAATTCTCGTCAGAGTTCCTTCCGCAAGATTGAGCACCTCCATGTAACCCTGGGCCGATTCGCCAGCGTTAGTGTTGAAGATAAAGGCAGGGTACGCATGCCCGCTTACGTCACACCAAAGCTCGAAAAGCCCCCAGGCCGCAGCGAACGCGCAGGAACCTACATACAGCTTCAAAGTGTAGAAGAGTCTTTTAGATCCACAGTTCTCCGCCGCGGCAAAAATCGCGAGCAACACACCGAACCCGAGATACGCCGTCTGTGTCAGGTTGTACATTCCAAATCGCAGAGGGACGGTCTGGTTACTCAGAAGAAATTGCTCCGGCACCCAAGCCGTTCCGTTCAGAAGCAGAGGAACACTCAAGGATGCAACCACCGCCCCCAGGAATGCGAGTAACCCGTAACGCGTACGGCGAGTTGCGAACCATCCTAGCGTATGCCATGCCGGTTGACCGGAAATCGTCTCGCGCACAACCCATAGGACCGCCAGGAATAGCCAAGCTGACACGCCCTTTTCGTTATCCCCGGATCCAACGTTCGCGACTGCCGTCGCGGAAAACGGAATGGAGATAATCATCGCGGCGTAGAGGAGTCTGGGCGAGAAGAGGAAAAAACAGACTCCCAAGATGATTATCAGCGCACCAGTAATGGGTAGCGTCATAGTTCGTCGCGCTTAAGGTCTCTGCTTCATCAGGCGCCAAAAGTACATCGGTGAGTTCTGCAGACGCCAGCAGAAGACATCGAAAAGGTCCCCGGGGAATGACCGCACCTTCATGGCCTTTCGAAACGACTGCAGCTCCAGCTTCATGTTCACCGACTCACGAGAGCTCAGCTGCGAAGCGTGAGTACGAAAAGCTGCGACTGAAGGCGGCTCGACTCTGGCAAGCTTGTGGCCGGAAATCGTCAAGCGGTAAAAAAAATCGTAGTCGGCGACAAGACGGTATCGCTCGTCGAATCCGCCCAGCTTCTGAAAAACGCTCCTGCGAAAAATCACTGCGGCGGGCTGGAAGCCCATATGATCACGCCGAAACATCCCGGCCAGCCGTGACGGCGGCGGTGCCTTCACCAGAAACCGGAATCTCCCTTCGCCGTCCACAAAATCGACATCCCCATAGACAGCATCGGCGCGTTGCTGTTCTGCCAGGGCCAGCATTCGCGCGTAGGACTGCGGATAGACGAGGTCGTCCGAATTCATATAAGCGACCCATTCCATGTCCATTTGACGGAGTCCCATGTTGACCGCTCGGTACATGTTTCCCGGCGGAACGTAAAATGTCGGCACCCCCCACTTCTTGCAGATGTCCAAAGTGCCATCTTCGGAGCCGCTATCGGCGACTATGATCTCGGCAGTCATGTCCCTCTGACCGCGGAGGGCGCAGAGCGTCCAGTCCAGCGTGGCAGAACTGTTGAGCGTCGGAACAACGATTCCAAGCCTTGGATTCCGCGCCTTGGATTCGGAGTTCCCGGTTTGAGCGTAGGTCGAAATACTCAAGTCCATAAGGGATGACCGAGTCACAATTTCTCAGAGCCCCCGACAGGGCGAGCAAAACGGAACATACCCAGCGCGTAACTGTCCTCCGTCGGAATGACTTGAGCCGCTTCGGCCTCGGCGCAGGGAGCCCATGGCCCTTGCGCACTCCTCGCAAAGAAGGATTCTAACTCGAGGTCCATATTTGCTGAAGCCTGCTTCAATAGCTTGCTCTCCTTGTTATAGACGCGGTGCCATGGGGCAATCGTCCGTTCGACACCGTAGGGGACGGTGAGCACCAGCGAACCACCCGCTGGAAGCAAGTCAGTCGCCTTCCGAAGCGCCCGCAAGTCGTAATCATTTGAATCCTGGGCTCCATACCGTCCCCCCAGACCGAAATGCTCGATACTAGAGCAGAAGATCACGATGTCGTAGTGGGGATTCAACTCAGCGGCGGTCAGAAAATCACCCGAGAAGAACTGAATCCCCGGGAAGTCCACGGGGGTCGGCATAAGATCGATTCCGTGGACCTTTTGAAATCCCATGGCTCTGATGGCGGTGGTCAGTGGCGAACCGCAGCAACCCACATCCAGCACAGACTTGTTCCTGTCGAGCGGGGAGAGTTGCTCGATTACAAAAGCGAACTCGATGGAGCGATCACCGCACAGAGGATTCACCAGCGGGGACGATCTTCCAGAAAAGAAGCGATGCAAGCGCTGGTCCAGGCGTTTGGCAGCGCGGAGCACTACGTGTGATTTCCTTCGATTCGCCAATGCAGATCCTCCATTCAGACTCTCGGTGTGGCGCTTGCCCGCCCAGCGTGCGTCCCGTTTCTATCAGGTTCGGCCTTGAGCAAGGACTGCTCGTACCACAACAGGGTTTTCTGCAGACCTTCACGCAGGTCCGTCCGCGCGCGGAAACCAAACCCGTCAAGGGCCTTCTTGACTTCGAGCCTTCGGCGCGGCTGTCCGTCGGGTCGCGCAGGGTTCCAGGACAGTTCGCCCCTGTACCCCACAAGGTCTCGTATTTCGTCCACGAGGTCACGAATGCGGATTTCGCAGCCTGTGCCCAGGTTCACTGGGTCCGTCCCCTCATAACGCAACGCGCCCAGGACGATACCCTCGGCGGCGTCCTCCACATACAGAAACTCGCGGCTGACCTCTCCCGTTCCCCACACTTCGACGGAGGCAGCGCCTGCTTCCTTCGCCTCGACGAACTTACGAATCAGCGCGGGAATGACGTGACTTGTTTCCGGATCAAAGTTATCGCCGGGACCGTATAGATTGGCCGGAATCAAATAAACGCTGTTCAGACCATATTGTTCCCGGTAGCCAACCGCCATGACCAAAAGCGCTTTCTTGGCGATGGCATAAGGCGCGTTCGTCTCTTCTGGATAGCCGTTCCAGAGATCCTCCTCCCGAAATGGCGTCGGCGTGTGCTTCGGGTAGGAACACGTCGTGCCCACGATCACAAGTTTCTCGAGGCGGCCGTAACGTCGGGCTTCATCCACCACGTGAAGACCCATGGCCATGTTCTCATAGAAAAACTTTCCGGGATTACTGCGGTTTGCTCCGATGCCGCCAACGGTCGCAGCCAGATGAATCAGGACTTGGGGCTGCGTGTCGGCATATAGCTGGGCCGCTTCTTCACGCCGACAGAGATCGTAGTCTCGCTTTCGCGGAGCGAAAATTTCGCCGGCCCCCTGCTTCTCCAGACCTTCGACTACGAACTTGCCCAGAAAGCCGCTGCCCCCGGTCACTGCGACCCTTTTCCCTGTCAAGAACCCCATTCCTATCCCTCTCTCGTGAACAATCAGTCGGACATCCGTGCCAGCGACTGACGTTCAGACTCACCACTCAGCCTCTCGTTCAATTGCTTCACATCCGCCTCGACCATCAGCTTCACCAAGCCTTCAAATCCAGTCTTCGGCCGCCAGCCCAGTTGTGCTCGAGCTTTGGAAGCATCTCCCTGCAGGACGTCAACCTCAGCCGGCCGGAGGTAACGCGAATCGAGGTCCACGTATTTTTTCCAGTCCAGTCCGACCTGTAAGAACGCCAGTTCAGCAAATTCCCGGACTGAATGAGTCTCGCCGGTAGCAATCACAAAGTCATCAGGTTTTTCCTGTTGCAGCATCATCCACATTGCTTCGACGTAGTCAGGGGCGAATCCCCAGTCCCTCCTGGCGTCCAGGTTGCCAAGATACAGTTTGTCCTGAAGGCCCGCGTGGATCCTGGCCACACCCCGCGTAATCTTGCGAGTGACGAAAGTCTCCCCGCGCCGGGGGGATTCGTGATTGAACAGAATTCCGTTGCTCGCGAACAGGTCGAAGGCCTCGCGGTAGTTCACCGTTGACCAGTAGGAGTACAGCTTCGCGCAAGCATAAGGACTGCGCGGGCGAAACGGCGTGGTTTCGCGCTGCGGCACCTCCGGCGTATTGCCAAAGATTTCGCTGCTCGCAGCGTTGTAGAATTTTGTCTGAATCCCCGACTGCCGGATGGCTTCAAGCAAACGAGTCGTGCCGAGTCCAGTGATGTCTCCAGTGTATTCAGGGATATCGAAGCTCACTCGAACGTGGCTTTGTGCGCCGAGATGATAGACCTCATCCGGTCGGACCGTGAGCAGCAATCGAATCAGATTGGAGGAGTCGTTCAGGTCGCCAAAATGCAGAAAGAGTCGGGCGCTCCGATCATGCAGGTCAGGAAGGATACCGTCGATCCGCTCGGTATTGAAACTGCTGGAGCGCCGCTTGATTCCATGAACCTCATAACCCTTCGAAAGCAGGAACTCAGCCAGGTACGAGCCATCCTGCCCGGTGATACCTGTGATCAACGCTTTACTCGGCATTCTTCCTCCCTAAGCGATCAAACATCCGCGAGCCGTCTCTCTTCCTCGCCGGCTATTTAGCTGACTAATGCAGCGAATTGACAAGACCAAGACCAAAGCCTCTCGTTGTCCTCGATTTGTGGCGCAAGAACCGAAGCGGGCGATCGCTGCCGACATTCGCGACGCTGGTCACCCCAAGCCTTACACGCTGTCGATTCCGACTAGCATCAAGGCCGACCCTCAAGAACGCTCGGAGTCGTCATAGTGCGAGCCTTCACCCTTGGGACCGGTTGTTTCGTCCGCAGATTTTCGCGACCAATCCCCGTCGCTGCTGGCCACGGTTTTGTCCCTGTTTTGCGAAAACTTCGGGATGGCTGCCATTACTGTTGCAAAAACTTCGGTTGCAAATACTTTACGCGGATCGTTGACAGCCACGGTCTCCCACCGCACCTTACCGGCAATCCATATCATGGAACCCACGATTCCCAGCATGGTGCCGACCATCACAATCATGGCGCGTGGCGGATAGGACTTTTTCGTAGGTGCAATCGCCGGATCCAAAACCTTCACCGAGGGAATCTCCTTGGCTTCCTGCACCTTTGCCAATTCATATTGCTGCGTCAACAGTTCGTAGACGGTCTCCTGAATCTTGGTTTGCCGGTACAAATCCGCGTAGGTCACGCCCAGCAGGGGCAATCTGCGGATTGAGGGGTACAGCGACTTTTCGCTCGCCACCTGGGCTTCCGTTCCGGAACCGCCAATTTCATTCAGTTTTTTTTGCAGCTCATTGACCCGCGCTTCGGCCGCGCGCACGCGAACGTTGCTATCGGAATAGATCTGCTGCAAGCTGCTAACTTCTGCCTCGGAGGCGATCAATGCACCTTGCAGCGTCGCTGCCGCTTCGACCATCGCTTTTCCTTGAGCTGGGATATCGATGGCCGTGTTCTTGCTAGCGAAAACACTGAAATTGTTCGCGGCGGCGTCAAGATCTGCTTTTACTTGCTTGAGCCGTTCCTCCAAAAAAATACGCTCGCGACGCGCGGAAGAAGTGCTTAGTTCCTCGACCAGGCGGTCGAGTTCGGTGACATAGCCGTTGGCGATCGCCGCAGCACGCTCGCGATCGCGGTCCCAAACCACGATCGTGATGATGCCGCTTTTGCGATCTTCGGAAACACCCGTGCGCTCGCCGAGATCGGCTCGCAGGTCCTCGATCTTCGAGTCACCATAGACCGTCTTGAGCTGGAATTTCTCTATAACGCGATCCTGAACAGTCTCACTGCTTAGGAGGCCAACAAATAGCGCGCCAGAGCTCTTTACACCCAATAGATCCCCGGCTAGTCCACCCAGGGCGTTGGCTCCTGCCCCGGAGCGTCCGCTCATGGCAGCAAGAAGGCCGAGGCTTGAACTTGACTGTGCGTCCGGCGGCATCAGGCGGGTCACGGCCAGATACCGCACCGGGATGAGGAGTGCCAGGAATGTACTGGCAAGAACTGAGCAGAGTCCCACTCTCAAAATGAACTGGCGATGCGCCCAGAAGAGCTCCAGATATGGCAGAAAGGCATGCTCTGCCGCCGGGGGAAGATCGGGAGGGATATTTCCCGGCTCCTCCTGAAGCGCCTTGCGAGTTCGAAGTTCTAGCGTCGAGCTCAGCTCGGATCTCCTGCGCCGGCCGACTTTCGCGCGGTCAACCGGGGGCGGTACGTCGAGCCCACCTTGCGTCGTTTGTAAAAAAGCTGGCGGCGACTGGTGGACAGTATTGTCAGTATTGTCATTTAACTGCCCTTAGGGTCATTCATTGTAAGTGCCGCTGCGGCCAGAATCCGAACTCAAAGGATGCGGCAACGTTGTTCTGACTGTTTGTCGCCAGCAGTGGAATCTGCCACCGCTCATATTGCAAGCTGCCCGAAAACCGAAAACCACGCCCAGTGAAGATGTCAGCATTGACGGCAACGTCATTCTGAGTTCCACCTTGCGGAAGATACTGCGCATCAATTTTTCTGTGCCTGAGCTCAAGTCCGATTTTCTTCCGAGGGGTCACCCAGTAGTTCGTTCGTATCAATTCTCCTTGCGACGCGCGTCCAATCCAAGTACCAATCGAGCGACCGTCGTTGTTGTATCCCGAATTGTACTGACCGTTTGTGTAGACACACGTAGTACAAAACCTGCCATCGACTGGGCTGGTTGCGCCACCCTCCATTCTCAGGTCCAGTTTCGCAATGCCGGGGAGCTTGGCAAAGTATAGTCCTCCCTGAAACGCAGAGTTTCGCATATACGGGATCGGGTTCGGCTCGTCTTCACTGAGGGCCTCGCCATAGAACGTGACCCAGTCACGGAGCTTCGGAATCCGATAGGTAAAGTCCGAAGTCGTGCGCCCGTCTCCAAGTGGATCGCCGTTTACGTGCTTTCCGAGCGTGCTGTCAAAAAAAGTTTTAAACGTCAGCGGGTTCCCTGGTCCCCCGTAAATTGTCGTCTTCGCTATGTTGAACTCGAAGTTCTGGGTTAATTTGAAGCTGATCTTGGTCCCGCTGAGAAATGGCTGAGGACGCAAGCTCATCCCGTATTGTCCGTAAGGTACGGGCTGGGCGCCTGTGTAGAGGGTACTCTGAAATTCTAGTCCTGACAGCTGCCCAATAAAACTTTCCACGCGTATATCGCCCAGATAGCCGAAAAGCCAAGGCAGTCGAAAAGGGCTGACCCGGTCGATGCTGAACATGTTGTTGAGGGGAGCAGCGTTGTTCGTAAAGAGCATGGCCCCACCTTCGCTGGGTCCCCACCATAAGCTGCGCCTGCCATAGGAGATCTGCCAATTATCGAGATTCATGCCCACATAAGCGTCCAGTAGCTGAAAGCGGCTGATGGCTGAGACGGGAAGCGCAGGAGAATTCGGCCATTGATCCGTACTATTGAAGAGATTAAGTTCTGCCTGGGATGGCGCCGGCGCCGAAGGTGCCGACTGATACTCTCCGCGAACGTAGACAACAAACGGACCTGCCGTGGCCCAGCCCGACGTGCCAGCCACAGCATTAAAGCCTCGCTCGTACGGCCGACCATAATCGTTAAGCAGAGTCTGGCCGAAATGAAAATTGTCGGTAAGCGGCGTTCCCGAGATTTCAAGTGCTCGGGTGTAAACGGACTCCAGTTGGGCGTCTCGATTACCCTCACCGCTCATCAATTCGGACTCGTGAGCAAACTCGTCCGATAGCGCGCGGTAGAGTTGCTGAACTTCCGACGGGGCGCCCGCATCCGGCTCCAGTTCCGAGGCTTCGTCCACCAGACGGGCACACTCCAGCCGAGTCCATGGACGAATTCCCAAGCTTATGCTTTTCACGTAACCCAGGGCTGCCAGCCGTTCCAGTGCCGGGTAGATCCAGCTCTCCAGCGGAACATACGGGGAGCCCATAAAAGAAGGTTTCCGCATCGCGGGGCCCTCCACGACTTCGCGCGGCGACGCCCACGATCCGCCTCCGATTTCAGGGTCGTGGCGCCGGCTGTAGACGCTTTGGGACACTAGATATCCCAGCACGCTACCCACAAGAACGTCCGAAGGAAAATGCTGACGGGCGTGGACTCTCGAGAAGCTGACTGCCGAAGCCATTCCGTAAGCAAACAGCGAAGGCAACGGACCTTGATACTCATGGGCAATTACTCCTGCGATCGACCAGGCTACCGCCGCGTGCTCGGAGGGAAACGATGTGCCTCCGCTGAAGAATGATCCACTACCGCTGTCCTGATATGGCCGCTCGCGCCCAAAGGAGTACTTCATGGCCTCGGCCACCACCAGACTGTTCAGAGCAGCCTCACCGGCAAGAAACCCAGTTTCGCGCCAGTGCTGGTTGTGGGTTGGAAAGCTAAGAAGATAAAGTCCCGCTCCCGCACCGATCAGGCTCGCAACTCCGTAGTTGGAAACCGTTTTATAGTGGCTGATGGTACTGGGGTTTTGCGACAGCGACGCGCTGTACTGGCGATCAGTCACGAACAGACCGGCGGTGACGCCCGCCAGAGGCACCAGCCAGGTCGCATCCGACCGGCGAGTTCGAAACGGACTCGTCCAGATCTGTTTCTGGTCGTCGACAAAATCTTCCATATGCCCCTTGACCCCGAATCTTGGGGGATCGGCCGAAGCATCGTACCCGCCCGAAAAAGGCGACTTCGTCTCGGGTTTTTTCTGCACCGCGGGTTTCTGCACGTCAGGAGCGTTCGTTGCGGAACCATCTGCCGGCTTCTGGCCGATTTCGTCTTGAGACCAAACTCTCGCAGCTGACAACAAGACTATCCCGACAGCCAGAAACACGGCCTTGGATTTAGTCTTGTTCCCCAAACTGCGCGCCCCGGTGCTAAGGATGGATATAGGCAACGGTTAGAGCGACCGAGGACGCTACCTGCGCAGCCTGCAGAAGTGCCGTCCAGTTTCGAGTGGCAATCTTAGGCGCCTTTTCTGGCACGACGATCGAATCACCTGGCTTCAACACCGTGCTCATAGGATCTCCCGACCAGAATCCTGAATTGTTTTTGGCTGCGAGTACCGACCCGTCAGCGCGCACCACAAAAACGGCGCTCTTGTCGGCGATCTGAGTCAGGCCGCCGGACTGGCTTAAATACCATTTCGCGCTCCTGCCCGGAACATAGCTGACGGCCGTGGGATTGTAAACTTGACCGCTAACCACCACGTAATTCGTCTTCTTGGGAATAATAAGTACGTCACCGTCCCGCAGTTGGACATCTCCAGGGGTTTTCGCCAGCCGGCTAAGGTCGGAGGGAATGTGAATCACCATTCGTCCGATCGGTGCTGTAGCCTCGAGTTGCTGCAGAACGGTATCCGTCTGGGAGATGGCGGTGAGCTTCGCCTCTTTCTGGTCAGCATCGCTATCCGGCAGTGCTTTCAGATATCCCCTCTCGGCTGTGAGACGGCTCACCAACTCGATATGCGACCTCATTTCGAGTTCTCGGACTTCTTGACGGATCAGCACTGCGCCGTAAGGAAAGGCTTGCGGCGTAAATCCGTTACAACGCGCCAGCAAGGAACTGAGTCGTTCCCCCGGTTCAATTCCGTACGTGGCGGGGTGCACCACTTCTCCCCGTACCGTGACAGAGGCTCCGAGATCATTCCATTGCGGGATCTGTCGAATGGCCAGAACGTCTCCGTTTCGCAGCGGCACATCTTCGTTCGGATCGTTCGACATCGCTGCCGCTAGCTTCACCTCGATGCGTTCAGCCCCGCCGTTGCCCGCCGCGAATCGCGTAAGGTCGGCGGTATCGGCGAACGCGCTGCGCTTGAGTCCTCCGGCGACCCGAACCAGATCTTCCACGCGCATGTTATCCGCTAAGGGATATCGGCCCGGCTTCGAGACTTCACCCCTGATGTTGACGGTGGGCGGATCGACCCTGGCCAGGTTGCGATGCACCAGCAGCCGGTCCCGTGACTCCAAAATAATGTTGTCCACCGGATTTCCCGCCAGCGCCTGACTCAGATCCACGCTCAAAACCTTCATGGTGCCGTTTGCTTCCTGGCGGAACAACTGTGCCGAATCTAGCGACGCGTCCGATGTAATTCCCCCGGCTAGAAAAATGGCATCGCGCAAATGGGCCTGCCCCGAAGTCCGGTACGAGCCTGGCAGATGCACCTCGCCGTCTACCCATACTTCGGGCGGACGCTCGAAATCATAGCGGCTGAAAATTCGCACTGTGTCGAGAGGCTTCAGAGCTGGAGCCGACGCCGGATTTGCCAATGCACTTGAGATGTCAAAACTTTCGACGCTGGGACGAAAATCCGGCGGATTGAGGCGGATGATTTCCGCGTAATGAGGCGCTGGCTCCGGGAGGAGATCGGCATACGAAGAAATCAGGTCGGTCAACTTCATCCCCGGCTTGTAGGAATAACGGCCCGGACGCAGAACGTGCCCCTGCAGATAAATGGCATCCTCGTTGTACGCCGCAATTGGAAAGATGTGTACCTGATCGCCATCGCGAACCTTAAAAGCTTCCAGCTGCTTGGCAAGTTCGTCAGGGTCAGCGGTGGGTGCCAGATTCAGAGTCAGCATTGTGCGCTTTTCGTGGGCTTCGAGCCGCTGGACTTCGACATGGCGCAGCGCCGCAGCCGGCAGAATCCCGCCCGCCAGTTCCAGAACCTGGGCCAATGACATTTCATCCAGTAGTTCATATACCGCTGGACGTCGCACCATGCCGTCGACCGTCGCCTGAGGTCCAATCGGCGGTACCAGTAAGGTGTCACCATTTTCCAGGCGCTTCAAGTCTCCGCGAATACCGTGCAGAAGCAGGTCATAGGCATCCACCTGCTCGACGAGTTGTTGGCCGCGGAAGTGCTTGAGCGTGCGCAACGATCCCCGAGCAGTAACTCCTCCAGCGGCAAACAGTGCATTGAGCGGTGTCGACAGCGAACTGATGTCGTAAGCCCCCGGTTGCGCGACCTCTCCGACTACATAAACGCGCACGGTTCGCAGGCGCGAAATGGAGACGTCGGCGGAAACATCCCGGTACGCGGTTCTGAGCGCGTGCTGAACTTCCAACTGCACATCGCCGAGACTCTTGCCCGTAACCAACACCGGACCCGTTTCCGGCAGCGCAATCCGGCCTTCCCGGTCGACCAGGCGCACCAGTCGCTGGGTTACGCTTCCCCACACATCGATCGACAAGCTATCTCCCGTTCCGACCACGTAGTCCGGTCCTACGGGAAGGTCCATGGGAATTACATCAGGCTGGTTGATGGTGTTGCGGAATATTTCCGAGCCGAACCGCTCCGCCGGACGCTGCCAGGCGGCCGCCTGTACGTACATATCGTACAGTGATGGCACATCGGCATAGGGATTGGCCGGACGCACCATCTTCACCGGCGTCGCATCCTCTTCACGTTCGAGGGGCTTAGGCCGCTGGTTGGAACGCAGGTACGGCAGGGGAACGTCTTCCCTGGCCGCGACTTCTCGCGAGCCAGTTCCATCGCTATAGGCCCGGCTGTTCTGTGCCGCAGACAAGTCGTCGGGATTGAGGGCATTCGAATGTTGCGGACCGAAAGGAGCATCCGCGCTGGATTTTATTGAACTGGACGCCCGCTCAACTTGAGGATTCGAAGTCTGGTCCCTCTGACCAAGTCCATCGGTCGATAGATCCGTCTGCATCGTGCGGGGCGAGGATACCGGGGGTTGGGTATCCTGCGGATATTGCGGATTTGTCTCGGGGGTGGCAGGCGCGTATTCCCGCGGACGATTCGACCGTTGGTTCCGTGTCCGGGACTTCTCGCAATCGCCATCTTGTTGCGGGTCACACGCTGTGGTGCTCTCCACTTCTTGACCGTTCCTCTGGGGCTGCAGCGACTGGTTGTCTTCCAGCGTTTCAATCTGAACTAAACGCCGGGCGCGTTCCTTAAGGACCAGTTCTTGCTCTTTGGCGAGATTTGAATCCGGGTTCGGCTCCGGCAGCAAATATCCGTATCGTTGCAGCAGCCGGGTCGCCACCGAACGAAATGCCACATCCCGGTCGAGGCGATCGAAAATCGCTTGATCGGAAAGGTTCGAGTCATCAACGACCTGCCCATTGTCAGCGGCATCTTTGGCTACCCACCGCTTCAATTCCACCAACATCCCCGGATCCTTGGCCAGGAGTGCCTTAATCTGAACCGGGGAAGCTGCTACCCGGTTCAGGTTATCTTTTTCCAGATCGGACATTTCTGCCGTTCGATTCCCCTGAGCGCCTTGCTGCTGCTGGCCAGTCCGCGTTGTTTGGCCGTGCATCGTTGTGCACAGCAGGAGGATGAGAGCTGCAAAAAAGCAGGCTGATCTCGGGAGCGGTTTCTGAAAGACGGACGCTACGGCGACACTCACATGGCCTCCACGTCTGCTTCGTCCACTTCAACGATGATCGACCGCTGCAGCAGGTCAATGGAGAAAATCACCCGGCAGCGGTCCTTCGTGCGCACAATCTTCCCCTCCAAGCCTTGCATGGGACCACTGCGTACTCGGACCTGGCGTCCCGCGCGCATATAGGGATGAGGTTCGACTCTCACACCTGCGGACAATCGGCTTTGCAATGCTTCGATCTCGCCTGTCGGCAAGGCGGCGGGTTGTCCGTTGAATGATACAAGTCGTACCACGCCGGGCAACTGCAGAACCTGCAACCGATCTGCGAGCGCCATACGCACGAACACATAACCAGGAAACAAGGCCAGTTCCAACTCCTTACGGCGATCCTTCCATCGCCGCACCGAGCGGTAGAGGGGAAGGAAGCAAGAGAAACTGCGCTGCTCGATCTGTTCCGCTACGCGCTTTTCGTGGCGCGGACAAGTATAGAGCGCGTACCAGTTCCCTGATCGCTGCGCCTCAGGTGCCACCGCCGACAGGTCTAAGTCTATGGTTGGTGACATCATATTGAATCTTCCCTGGTAACTACAGCTTCGCCCCCTCACTTACAGGGCTACTGTTAGCTAAACCATTTGTTTTCATATATATATACGAAAGTGATCACACTTCTCCGACCCGAGCCATAGGCCCGGTTAGACTGGAGTTAAACCGACCAAAGGTGGCCTCTGCCGCACGGCATTCAAAATGCCAGCCTCTGAACTCTCCAGTGATTTGCTTCGGACGTCGACGATTGCCCAGTAACAGAGCGCCCGATTTTGCTCCGGAGCTACGGCAATAATCCTCATC
>JBEKRY010000058.1:0-36209 GCA_049517555.1 Candidatus Sulfotelmatobacter sp.
GGACGGCGCTCGCATCGCCAATGCCGCGGCCAGTCTGGGGCAGACGCTGCGGCAGGCCACGCGCGACCTGGGCGTGGACGTGCTCTCATTCGGCGGCACGAAGAATGGAATCATGGGTGGGGAGGCGGTGGTGTTTTTCAACCGCGGACTCGGCGATTTTAAGCCCAGCGCGGATTTTCTTTACCTGCGCAAGCAGGGGATGCAGTTGGCTTCGAAGATGCGCTTCATTGCGGCGCAGTTCGAGGCGTTGCTGACCAACGGTCTCTGGCAGCGCAGCGCGGAGCACGCCAACCGGATGGCGCGGCTGCTGGAGGCGGAATTGCGGCGGATTCCGCAGGTTAAAGTTGTTTGGAAGATCGAGGCCAATGGGGTGTTCGCGCAGATTCCGCGTCATGCCGTCCAGAGAATAAAAGATCGCTACTTCTTCTACATGTGGATTGAAGAAGAGTGCATCGTGCGCTGGATGTGCTCATTCGATACCACAGAAGACGACGTGAAGGAGTTCGCGAAAGTGGTGGAAGACGCGGTGAAGAAATAAGGAGCGAAGCCGCGAACGGCTATTGCTTTTTGCGGTAGCATTGACTAAATTGGCCCATTCCGCGCCGGGAGCGCGGCGCCACGATGTTGAGGCAAATTCAGGAGTTGTTCATGAACGGAAAGTGGTGGAGCGTCGTGGTGCTGGTCGGCGTTGCAGGACTGATGGTCGGCGTGAACAGCTGCGGGCACAGTCAGCAGTTGGTGTCGCTTCAGATCCAGCCCGTGGTCGAGACTTTCGGTACGTCGACTACTCCAGTAATGGCGAGCGCAGGGGCGCAGGTGCAGCTACGGGCTCTCGGTTCCTATATTCACCCCCCGGTGACCAAAGACCTCACGACTCAGGCGACTTGGTTCTCGAATACGCCCCAGATGTTTACGGTCAATTCGACCGGCTTGCTCACGGCGACGGGAAACGCGTGCGGGGCAACGCTGGTTTCGGCAACTGTTAACACAAACACCAGCGCTGGCGGCATATCTTCGTCAGGAGCGGTTGTGACGGGTTACATGACTGCCAACGTTGTCTGCTTCACCGGTACCGGGCCGACGGTCACGGTAGATTTTGCAGGTACAGGAAGCGGCACGATATCCAGTTCGCCGGCGGGTCTCGGCTGCTCATCGACTGCAGGTTCGTCTTGCACGGGAAGCTTTCCGACCGGTTCCAGCGTCACTCTAACTGCCGTCCCGAACGGAACGTTCGGCGGGTGGGCCGGCTGCACCATTGCTGCGGGAACGACCTGCACTCTCGAAGACCTGACTGATGATGTGACGGTGACAGCCACCTTCAATTAAGGCGCCGATTCCTGCGAGAGCTACTCGGACTCCAGCAGCTTTTCCAGCGTGGGCTTGTGTTTTTCCGGCTTCTTCTTTCTCTCGACCACAATTTGTCCGGCGGGGGGCGCACCGACGCGCTCGCGGGCTAATTCCTTGACCGCGGTCACGGCGCGAAAGCGCTTCGCTTTTTTCTTTCTGGCCATATGGAATCTCTCAGTCAGTTTAAAGGTGAGGTTGGCAAAATGTGCAATAATTCATGATTGGCTGGGTGCGAACCCCACTTGCCCGGCCTAGAAACTTATGGAAGAGCGCGATTTTTTCGACGAGAAACAGGAAAAGAAAATTGCTTCGCTGAATTGTCCCCATTGCCACCAGGCGGCGGAGTATGAGGTCGCCTGGGTCGTGCGGACGAAAAAGCGCCAGTTGTCAGGCCGCGCCGACGAGCGCGATCGCGCCCGCTTCGCCAAGTTCCGCTCCTACATGGTGCGCAAAGACGACGTGATGGCCTGCAAGAACATGCGCTGCCGCAAACGGTTCGACCTTACCGGACAGTCGACGGTGATCACGGAGTAGGCCTTTCCGGCTACAGTTGCTTGAGTCGTACCTCCGGGTTGCTGCCGTTATTTTCATATTTCGTCGGCGTACCCTCCCTCATTTATACTGACTGGTTTTGCGGTGGCCGCCCTAGGCCATTGCTGAGGAGTCATTGTCTTGAAGATTCTGGTCTGTATGAAGCAGGTGCCGCAAAAAGACGCACCGCTCAAACTGAACGAAACGGGTGCATGGATTCGCGAGGACGTCTCGTATGAAGTCAACGAGCCGGATGCTTACGCGCTGGAAGAGGCCCTGCGGCAGAAAGAGAAACACACTGGAGAAGTGGTCGTAATTACCAGCGGCCCGGCGCGGGCGCAGCAGGTTCTGCGCGAAGCGTTGGCCAAGGGTGCGGATCGCGCGATTCATCTGGAAGATGACAAGTTTGTGGGTCTGGATGCATTCAACACCGCCAAGGCTTTTGCCGCCGCGATCAAAGACGAAAAGTTCGATCTGATCTTTACCGGGCTGCAGTCCGACGACTACGGCTACGCGCAGACCGGCGTGATTTTGGCCGAATTGCTGGGATTGCCGCACGCCACCATCATCATGCACATCGAAAAAACCGACAGCGGGATTCGGGTGAAGCGCGAACTCGAAGCCGGATACTTTCAGTTTGTCGACATGCCGACGCCTGCCGTTCTGACGATTCAGTCGGGCATCAACAAACTGCGATATGCCACGTTGATCGGCATCAAGCAGGCCAAGAACAAGCCGCTGCGAAAAGTCGCGCTGGCGGAAGTGCAGTCGGCGATCGGCGAGAATCTGCAGAAGATTGAGCGGCTGTATGTTCCGCAGAAGACGAAGAAGACGGAGCGCATTGAAGGCTCTCCGGGAGAGATTGCCAAGAAGTTAGTGGACAAGCTGCGGAATGAATTAAGGGTGCTTTAAGTGGAGCCGCGGACCCGTTGTCCGCGGACGGGTCCTCTTTCGGAATTCCCCACTTCTCGCAAAGGACGCGAGAAATGGGGCACCCTGCTCTGGTGCTGAGAACCGGGAACTGGGAACTTTATTATGGCGGATACGATTCTAGTGGTCGTCGAACAGCGCGAAGGGAAACTGAATCGCGCTTCGTGGGAAACCATCACTGCTGGTCAGGCGATCGCAGCTGCCACCGGATGGGCGCTCGAAGCGGCTGTGGTGGGCGGCAGCACCGCATCGATCGCCGCTGAGGTTGCGGCGAAGAAGGTCGCGAAAGTGTATGCGGTCGATTCGGCGAAGCTCGAGCCCTACACACCGGATGCGTTTGCCGCTGCGCTGAAACAATTTCTCGCGGCTAAGCAGCCTAAGCTGGTGGTGATGCCGCACACTTATCAGGTGCGCGATTTTGTGCCCAAGCTGGCCACGGCCATGGGGCGCACCGTGATCAGCGACTGCATTGGGTTCAAGCACGAAGGCGGCAAGCTGGTTTTCACGCGGCAAATGTTTCAGGGCAAGCTGGCGGCGGATGTCAGCTTTACCAGCGACGCTCCGTGGTTTGCCACTTTTCAGAATGGAGCGTTCCGCGGCGATAAAGCTGAGTCCGGAGCGAGCGTGGCTCCGGTTGAAATTGTGAACGTCGAAATCGCCGACGGAGTTATCCGCAATAAGCCGCAGGAAGTTTTCAAGGAGGCCAAGCAGGCGGTCGATCTCACCCAGGCCGAGATTATCGTGGCCGTGGGGCGCGGGATTAAAGAACAGAAGAATATCGAGATCGCCAAGCAGCTGGCCGATGCGCTGGGCGGAGACCTCGCTGCATCGCGTCCGATTTGCGATTCCGGATGGCTGCCGATGGATCGCCAGATCGGCTCGTCAGGACAGACGGTTGCGCCCAAGCTGTATCTGGCGCTCGGCATCAGCGGCGCCATTCAGCATATTGTCGGGATGAAGGGTGCGCGAACCATCATCGCGGTGAATAAAGATGCAGAGGCGCCGATTTTCGAGATTGCCGATTATGCGATCGTGGGAAATTTGTTTGACATCGTCCCGCCGCTGACGGAAGAAGTGAAGAAGGCGAAGGCGGGAAGCTGAACCGCGTAAATCAGTGACAGATTGTTTCTTATGCTGATTTTCCGCAAACCTTTGGAAGGCATCGAGCGCCCGCAGATGCCTGCCGATGTGGTGATCGTTGGCGGCGGTCCGGCGGGGATGGCTTGTGCGCTGCGGTTGGCGCAGCTGGTTGATGCGCACAACGCCGCCTATCCTGAGAACCAGCTCAGCAAAGAAAATATTTACGTGCTCGAAAAAGCGCGCGAGATTGGGCAGCACTGTCTTTCTGGCGCGCTGCTCGATCCGCGAGCGATCCGCGAATTGCTGCCCGACTTCGAGAAGGATGCTCCGCTCGACGCCAAGGTCACGAAGGAAGCTGTCTATTTCCTCACCGAAAAATCCAAGTTCAAGTTCCCGATTACGCCGCCGTTTTTGCGCGACCACGGAAACTACGTGATCTCGTTGAACCGCTTTGTGAAGTGGCTGGGCGGCAAGGTGGAGGAGACCGGCATTACGGTATTCACCGGGTTCGCGGGGTCAGAGTTACTTTTCGACGGCGACCGAGTTACCGGCGTCCGCACCGACGACAAGGGCATCGACAAAGAAGGGCATCAGAAATCCAACTTCGAGCCCGGGTACGATTTGAACGCGAAAGTTGTGATCCTCGCCGAGGGACCGCGCGGATCGCTGACCAAGCAGCTCATCTCGAAATTCGATCTCGCGAAGAACGCCAACCCTCAGACTTACGGCGTGGGAGTGAAAGAGCTTTGGGAAGTTCCGGCCGGGCGTATCGCGGCGGGCGAGGTGATTTACACCATGGGCTGGCCGCTGACGACGCACGAGTATGGAGGCGCGTGGATTTACGGTTCGAAAGGCGATGGATCGAACAACGTCGTCTCGCTCGGATTTGTGACCGGGCTTGACTATGCCGATCCGCGGCTCGATCCGCAGCGCGTGTTGCAGGAGTTCAAGCGGCATCCATTTGTCACGAAGTTGCTGGAGGGCGGCAAGATGATCCGCTACGGCGCGAAGTCGATGCCGTACGGCGGCTGGTGGGCGATTCCGCCGGTGGCGGGCAATGGCTGGATGATCCTCGGCGACTCTGCCGGCTTTCTGAATTCGGCGCGGCTCAAGGGAATTCATCTCGCGATCAAGAGCGGCATGCTCGCGGCCGAGACGGCGTTCGAGGCGCTGATCAAAGACGATGCGTCAGCGGCGACGCTGGGCGAGTTTCAGAAGAAAGTCGAGTCGAGCTGGATCAAGAAAGAACTATGGGGTGTGCGCAACCTGCATCAGGGATTCGAGCATGGAATGTTCGCAGGGATGTTCCACACAGCGCTGCAGATGATCACCGGCGGACGCGGCGTGCGCAACCGTTATCCCGCGAAGGCCGGCTACGAGAACATGCGCAAGCTCGCAGAATTGCCCGCCAATGGCGGCGCGGAAGCGCACCTGCTCGGGCCCGCCAAGGGTGACGGCAAACTCACCTTCGACAAGCTCACCGATCTTTATCACTCGGGAACCAAGCACGAAGAGGACCAGCCATCGCACCTGGTGATTCACGACACGAACATTTGCAACACGCGCTGCGTAAAAGAATTCGGCAGCCCGTGCCAGAATTTTTGTCCGGCCAACGTCTACGAGATGGTCGACGACGCCAGCCAGCCCAACGGCAAGCGCATCAGCCTGAATCCGTCGAACTGCGTGCACTGCAAGACCTGCGACATTGCGGACCCGTACCAGATTATTACCTGGGTCCCGCCAGAGGGTGGCGGCGGGCCGAATTACGACGGGATGTAAGGCCGAAAGTTCTTCGCCACGGATTCACAAGGATCTTCACGGATCAAGCAAAGCGAGATAAGACCAGGGAATTTATGCAAGCCCGCAATGTCTCAAAGTTCGTCTCGGTGTGCTGTCTGCTTTCCTTGGCCGCGTTCGCCCAACAGCCCGCTCTCTCCATCCCATCGACCGGCGCGCCCGGCCTCGATCAGTACCGCGCCTCGCGAATCACTATCTACACCGATGACTTCGGGGAACTGAAGCGCTATCGCGAGGCCGATGCGGCCTTGGCTCTGCCTGCCGCGAAGGAGAATCGAGTCGTCTTTCTTGGCGACTCGATTACCGACTACTGGAAGCTGGTGGACTATTTTTCCGGCAAGCCTTACGTCGTCTTGAATCGCGGCATTGACGGGCAGACTACGACGCAGATGGTGGTGCGCTTCCGCCAGGATGTGATTGACTTGCATCCTGCGGTGCTGGTCGTGCTGGCCGGAACCAACGACGTGGCCGGCGTCACCGGGCGAACGCGTAACGAGGACATTGAGGCCAGCTACGCGTCTATGGCCGAGTTGGCGCGCCTGCACCACATTCGCGTGGTCTTTGCCTCGCTGCTGCCGGTGAATAATTACACCGAGGATGCGAAGGAGTCGTTTGCCTTGCGTCCGCACGAAAGAATCCTGGCGCTGAACAGCTGGCTCAAGGATTACTGCGCCCAGAACGGGCTGATTTATCTCGACTACTTCTCAGCGATGGTGGATGACAAGGGCATGCTGAAGCGCGAACTGTCGGATGAAGGGCTGCATCCGAACACGGCGGGATACAAAGTCATGGCGCCGCTGGCAGAGAAGGCAATTGCGCAAGCGATCGCAAGGCGACCGTAATTGGGAGGTCGGCCGACTTTTTTAGAGCAGACACTCCAGAGTTATTCTGTTACCTCAGGGGAACCAGATGAGATCAACTCGTAACCTACAGAGGCTCGCGTTTGTCCTTGTCGTCTTCCTTGCCGTTTCCACGCTGGCTCAGAAACCTGCACAATCTACGCCACAAGCCACGCAGTCTGCGCCACAAGAACCGCCCGCCATGCCCTCGACCGGTTTCCCGGGCCTTGATCAGTACCGGGCGTCGCGGATTGCTATGTTCACCGACGACTTCGGGCAACTAAACCGCTACCGAGCGGCGAATGCCGAGCTCAAACCTCCGAAGCGCGGCGAAGAGCGCGTCGTATTCTTCGGCGATTCGATTACCGACATTTGGCACCTCGACGAATATTTTCCGGGCAAGCCGTACGTCAACCGCGGCATTGGAGGGCAGACCACGCCGCAGATGCTGGTACGCTTCCGGCAGGACGTGATTTATCTGCGGCCGAAGGTCGTTGTCATTCTCGCGGGCACCAACGACATAGCGGGCAATACCGGGCCAATGCGGCTGGAGGACATTGAAGCTGATTACGCGTCCATGGCGGAACTGGCGCGCGCGAACAATATAAGAGTGATCTATTCGTCAGTGTTGCCGGTACACAATTACACGGATAAGGCGAAGGACTTTTTTGCGCAGCGGCCACCCGAGAAGATTCTTGTGCTAAACAACTGGCTGCGGAGCTACTGCGTACTACCGGCGAACGGCTGCATTTTTCTGGACTATTACCGCGCCATGGTCGACACCAAGGGAATGCTGAAGAAGGACCTTGCCGATGATGGGCTGCATCCCAACGCGGCGGGATTCAAGGTCATGGCCCCGATGGCTGAAGAGGCGATCCAGAAGGCGCTACAGTAGTTGTTGATCGCTGGTCGCTGGTCGCTGGTCGTTGGCAAGGCCCCGGCCTTCGTGCTCGGGGCGTCTTCGCGCCTATAATCGTAAAACGACCTCGTCCGCTTGCGGCCGACGGCTTGCAGCCAACGACCAACGACTGTGCCTCTCCACGACAAATTCGGGCGCGCCATTACCGACTTGCGGATCTCCATTACGGACCGCTGCAACTACAAGTGTGTCTACTGCCGCACCGGAAACGAAGGGGCGCTGTATGGCGACTTGCCGTTCGAAGATTATCTGCGCATGGCGCGCGTGCTAGTGGGGATGGGGATCACGAAGATTCGTCTGACCGGCGGCGAGCCGCTGTTGCGCAAGGGCGTGGTCGAGTTTGTGAGAGAGTTGGCGAAGTTGGCGCCTCGGGGACCGAAGCCCACACCTCCGGGGCATAACGGTTCGGCCGAAGCCGTGCCCTTTCAAATTGGAGAGCCGCTCGACATTGCTCTTACCACCAACGGCCACATGCTGGCTGAGCTAGCGCAGCCGTTGAAAGATGCTGGGCTGACTCGGGTTACGGTGTCGATGGATGCGGTCGACCCGGACCGCTTCGCGCGGATCACGCGGGTGTCCAATGGCTATGATCACGTGCTGGCGGGCATTCGCGCGGCGCGGCGGGCGGGGCTGTGGCCGCTGAAAGTGAATTGCGTGCTGATGCGCGGCTTCAACGAAGATCAGATCATTCCCTTCGGAATGTTTGCGCGTGAAGAGGGCGTAACGGTGCGGTTCATCGAATTCATGCCCCTCGAAGAGGGACGCACCTGGGCGCCCTCGACCGTGGTCACGCTCGACGAAATCCTGGCGCGCATGGCGGAGTACCGGCCGTTGGTGGAGATTCCGCACGCGCGCTCGGAAACGGCCCGACGCTACCGGTTCGAGGATGGGATCGGCGAGATCGGAATCATCGCGCCGGTGTCGCATCCCTTCTGCGGACATTGCAGCCGCATCCGCATCACCTCGGACGGGAAGATTCGCACCTGCTTGTTCTCCGCGTGGGATCACGACCTGCACGCGCAGATGCGGAACGGAGCTTCGGACGATGCGTTGGCCGAGTTCATTCAGGGTGTCGTGGCGAAAAAAGAAGAGCGGCATCATATTGGCGAGCCGGACTTCGTGCCGGCGTCAAGAACGATGGTGCATATCGGGGGATAAGCATTGAATCTCATCCGCATGGATTCATGGCGTGCGCTTCTCCCGCATTCGCTCAAGGAACCTGGGGAGATTACATCCGCCTTCGCGCGAGCGGGTGTGTACGACTATCGTGCCGCGGCAAGATATGTCAGCCATCTGGCATACGGCCGAAACAATGAATCCAGTAACGCAATGGTTGTCTTAAGCGAGCAGCGCGGAACATGCAGCACAAAACATGCCCTCCTTCGCAGGCTGGCCTTCGAGCAGCAGCTACCTTTCAAACTCATGCTGGGCATCTTCGAGATGAGCGGCAAGAATACGCCCCGCGTCGGAGCCGTTCTGGAAAAATACAGACTGCAGTCCCTGCCCGAAGCTCATTGCTATCTTCGGGCCAATGGCCACCGCATAGACGCGACTCGGGATTTCGATGGAGAACTCGTCGCGGTCACCCTTGATTTTTTGCACGAACAAGATATCTCCGCGGAACAAATCGGTTCGTACAAAACGAGTGTCCACCAGCAATTCCTAAGTCGATGGCTTGCGCAGAGTGGCGCCGGTCGTGGCAGGAGTCTGGATGAGATCTGGAAAATTCGTGAGGAATGCATTTGTGCACTGAGCATTGCGGCGGTCGTCCCGTGATCCGAACAGTGCTAGCCCTGGCTGCCGTGCTGGCCGCAACCTCGCACGTCGCAGCCACTCAGCAGGACCTATCTGCCAGCCAGACAGGCTCTTACCTCGGCTTCGACGCGAACGAATACCCAGGCGACACCAATCTCAAGACTCTTCATCAGACTTTTGCCTACACGGGGTACTGGCTCAATCTTCCTCCCGGCGAGAAGATGGACACTTGGGTCGGGCACCGGGCTGCCGTCGAATCAGCGGGATTCGGATTTCTGGTGCTTTTCAACGGAAGGCTTTACGCCCAGTTGAAGACTGCCGCCAACGCCGCTCGGCTGGGGCAAGCGGACGCGCGGGCTGCGGTCGCTGCGGCACGGCGCGAGGGGTTTCCGCGCGCGACCATTATTTTTCTCGACCAGGAACAGGGCGGGCGCATGCTGCCCGAGCAGAGCGCTTACATCTACGCCTGGGTCGACGGCGTGATTGCGGCGGGATTTCGCGCGGGTATTTACTGTTCCGGCATTGCCGCGGCGGACGATGGAAACGTAGTCACGGCCGAAGACATCCGCCAGCATGCGGGCGGACGCGAGATTGCTTACTGGGTCACGAACGACGCTTGTCCTCCCGCGCCGGGATGCGCGTTTCCGCAGAGTGCGCCCAGTCCAGCACAGAGCGGGATTGCATTCGCGGAAGCCTGGCAATTTGCGCAGTCGCCGCAGCGAAAAGATGTGGCCGGACGCTGCACCAACTACAGCCGAGACGGGGACTGCATTGCTCCGGGAGTTGCCGCGCTGGCGATCGATGCGAACTCAGCCACCTCGGCGGATCCTTCCCACGGGAGAACCCAATAGAGAGCGTGGAGTAGAATGGAAACATGTCCGACCGCACTTTTACTCTCGAGGAAGCACAGTCTCTGCTGCCGGTGCTGGAGTCCTTGCTGCGCGCCGCGATCGCGGGTAAGAAGGTCATGGAGGAAGTCGAGGCCGAGCAACAGGCGCTTTCCCACAGGATTTTTCTGAACGGCGGCATGTTTGTGGATGTGGTGCCGCTGGCCCGACGCAAAGCGGAGAAGGTCAAGGCCGAACAGCGCGCCAAAGATGCGCTGGCGGAAATCGATTCCATCGGCGTCCAAGTGAAAGATATCGACACCGGCCTGCTCGACTTTCCCTGCGAAGTCGAAGGCCAGGTGATTCTGCTGTGCTGGAAGCTGGGAGAGAAATCCATTACCCACTGGCACGGAACGCAGGAAGGATTCGCCGGGCGTAAGCCGATTGACGAACGGATCACGCGGGCGCGCAAGATCAACTAGCCTTGAGTATTCGTCTCGCGGCATTCAACGTTTAACGCCCTTTATTTTTCTGCAAGTCAGCTTAGGGCCGGCGTTCTAACCGGGAAGTAGACTGTGCGGCCGGATGGATGAGCACGATCGGCAGGGATAGCACTGCGCCTGCGGTTCAGGTACCGCGGTGTGCGCCGGTCAAAATCATCTCTGCTACAATTTTTGCAGACGGATCTCAGGAATAAGCAATCAGTGGAGAACTGACCGGGGCGCGCCGAAGGAGTCTTAATCAACATGTCATCCAGGAAGTCCAAACTTCGACTGATCGGCGCCTTTGCCGCGCTGGCGACCTTGGCTCTGGCGGTGAGCTGCCGGGGATTCTTCGTGAATCCGACGCTGACCGCGCTCGCGGTCGGGCCAGTTTCGCCAACGATTTATGCAGGAAACATCAGTAACACTGTCCAAATGTTTGCAGTGGGCACGTTCAACGATGGTTCGACCGGTAGCACACCGGTAACCTGGAGCATTTCGGGAACCGGCACCAGCGGTTCGGCGGTTGCGACTGTTACCTCTTCTGGGCTGGTCACGGCCCAGTCTACGGGCTCAGGAACAATCACGGCATCCTCCAACGTTCTTCCGTCAATCACTGGAACTCAGCCTCTTACGGTGGCGGTAGCCTGCACCAGCGCACCGGTCATAACTCCTACCAGTGCCAGCCTTACTATGAACGCAGCGAGTTTCCAGTTCACCGCTACATGCAATGGCGGTCAAGACATCACCTCCGTGGCTACATGGGTATCGAGTAATACCGCTATCGCGACGGTTTCTGCGGGCTTGGTGACTGCCGTCGCCACGAGTCAAGACAACGGAACCCTCACCATCACCGCTTCGTCTAACGGCTTTACCAGCGCGGCAGCGACGGTCAACGTTAGCGGCTTCTGAGTGATGCTTCGTGAGGTATGGCGAGACCAACAGATCTGACGTAGAAAAATTATCTACCCCAGCGTCTGGACTTTCTCTGCTTTCGCGGCACGGCGCAAGTCGTCATCCAGCGTGGCCAACGGGAGATTCCGCCGCAAGGCCAATTCCAGATACGCCGCGTCATAAAGAGTGAGTTGATGCCGCTCGGCGAGGCGCAGAGTTGCGCTCCATGCCTGCTGATCGGTCTGCAGGTCGACTTGAATTGGCAGCTGCGCCAGATCGGCAAGAGTGGCGTCGCGAAAAATCCTGTCATGGCGCTTTCTTCTTACACTCATCTCGAGAACATTGGCCACTTCTAAACGCCAAAGTCCCGGCACCCACGCACCACCTTGGCTCAACAGGTCGAAAATCTGCGTGACCGGCGCAGTCGTCTCGTCGCTGTACGCCCAAGCCAAGGTGACGGAACTGTCGAGAACCAGACTCATGATTGGTTCCTATAAGACTTAAGATCGGGCTTCCGGCAATCTCTTCCGGCAGGTTCAGGGGCGGCAAGCTCAGGGCCGGCCCTGGTCGCGCAGCTTCTTCAGATCAGCCCACTTAAAGGGGGAAGGCTTACGCGCCTGCAGCCGCCGAGCCCGCTCGCGGATGCGCCCGAAAGCTGCGAGTGTCTGCTCCTGATCCACCCGGCGAATGTTGGGGACAAGTCGCGCGACGGCTTTGCCGTGTCTGGTAATAACGATCTCCTCGCCGCGCTCTACGCGGTCTAGCAGGGTTCCCAGCGTGTTCTTGGCATCGAAGGCGCCGATTTCATTCATGGACGTCCCCTTAGATAAGCTGGCTTAGTCTAGCTTAAATCTATTCGATGCACAAGGCCGCGTCCGATCTCCTTCCCCTTGTGGTCTTTGCCGCGCGGCCATACGAACATTGCCCTCCAACCGCGCTGAACCGTATGATCGTGGCTGCCCGTGACGGGCTTCCCATATCTGACATGTCTGACATACGCTGCATCGGCATTGCTACCGGAGGCGGGGACGCGCCCGGCCTGAACGCTGTGATTCGCGCCGCTACCAGGGCTGCGATCCTCGAACATCAATGGAAAGTCATCGGAATTCCTGACGGCTTCGATGGCCTGATCTGGCCGGAGAAGTCTTTCGAGCTTACGCTTGATAGCGTCAGCGGGATTCTGCCGCGCGGCGGCACCATCCTCGGCACCACCAATCGCGGTAATCCTTTCCATTACAAGTCTGAGGAGAACGGGCAGCAGGTGGAGCGCGATATTTCCGCGCAGGTCATCGCCAACGCGAAGCAGTTGGGCATCGACGCCATCATTTCCATTGGCGGCGATGGCTCCCAGACGATCGCCCACGACCTCTTTCACAAGGGCCTGAAGATGGTGGGCGTGCCCAAGACCATCGACAATGACCTGTCGGCCACGGAACTCACGTTCGGGTTCGACACGGCGCTGCACACAGTCACAGACGCCATTGACAAGATTCATACCACGGCGGCATCGCATCACCGTGTGATGGTGGTGGAGGTGATGGGGCGCGACTGCGGATGGATCGCATTGGCGGGAGGCATTGCGGGCGGAGCGCATGTGATTCTGATCCCGGAAATTGCGTTCACCATCAAGAGTGTCTGCGAGTTCATTGCGCAGCGCGAACGCGGCGGGCGGGACTTCACGATCGTGGTGGTGGCGGAAGGCGTGAAACTGCCTCCGGAGCTGAAAGAGAACCGGCGAGGCGGTTCCGTCGGCATCCTGATCGGCAACGCCATTGCCGGCGGATCGAAGAAGGAAGTGCGGATCAGCGTGCTGGGTCACATTCAGCGCGGCGGGTCGCCATCGCCTTTCGATCGCGTGCTGGCTACTCGCTTCGGCGTGGCGGCGGTTGAGTTGATTGCAAAAGGCGACTTCGGAAAAATGGTGGCTCTGCGCGCCAGTAGAATCGTTGCCGTCGACATGGCCGAAGCCATTGGAAAGTTAAAGGCAGTGCGTCCCAGTGGCGAGCTGGTGAGGACCGCGCGTGCGATCGGGATCGGGTTTGGAGACTAGGAAGGATTGCCGATTGATGATTTTTGATTGCTGATTGAAAAGCCTCCGGCTAGCGGGGTTTCAATCAACAATCAGCAATCAAAAATCAACAATTGCCCTCGCCTACTCTTTCATCACCGCATCGATCGTGGAATAAAGCTGGCTGTTCTCCTTGACTTCCACATAAGGCCGGCTGGGATTGCGGCTGCTTACGATGTAGACCGTGGGAGTGTGGTCGAGCTTGATGGCTTTACCCAGATCGCGGTCGGCATTCACCAGGGCCGCGAGTTTTCCGCCAGGGTCAATGACGTAGGGCAAGTCGACCTTATGCGCCGCGGCGAATTTCTCGGCGTAGGTGCGCAGGTTCTGCAGGTTGATTTCCAACTGGCTGGCGAACACGTAGTCGCGGAATTCATTGCCCAGGTCCTTGGAATGAGTGTCGAAATAGCGCGCCATGACGGCTGCCTGATACGACCACGGGTGCATGGGCAGCGGAAAATCGTGCCGCACGATCGGGATCTTGTAGGTCTTAGAAGCCTGCTCGATGAGCGGCGACATGCGCGCGCACATGGGACACTCCAGGTCTTCAAAAATCACAATGGCAACCTGCGCTCCCTTGGGAGGACGCAGCACGGAATCCACGGTGTCTTGCGCCGAAGCGCCGACCGCGGCTAGCGCGATCAGACACGCGATGCACAAAACGAAGCGATTCATAAACGGACGATTGCGGGATGTGTTTTTCATGGGCGTTTGAGTATTGAGCACGGCCTCCACGTCTCCGTATCGAGGCTGGAAATCTCATCCGGGCTACCTGCGCCTTACGTACTTTCGACGCGCGGAACTCCCGTCTCTATTCTCTATGGTAACCGAGGCGGGTTGCGTATGTCTTGCGCTCCGGTCCAGTCACTCCGAACCGGGGGTTTACGAAGTGCACGCACGCGCTATATTAGAAAGTTCCCGTCGTAACTCGTAATCGTAGAACGTTCGCACTCAATCGTGAAACTGTTGGGCTTATTCCGGATTCGCCGGCTGCTTCCGGCGTTGGTGACGGCCGCCATGCTGTTACTTCCAGCTTGCGGGCGCGGGCGTCACCGCGTGCTGGAGGTCGCCTACGTGTCGGCGCCGCAAGCAGCGCTGCGGGACCAGGTTTCGGCCATTTTCAACCGCATCGGCAACGTCAAGAATGGGGAACGCGTCGAAGTGCTGGAGCGCGAGAAGCGTTTCGCAAAGGTGCGTACCGCAGCCGGAATCGAAGGCTGGATTGAACAAAGGTTCCTGGTAGATCAGAAGACCTTTGACGCCATCCAAAAACTCACCGCGGACAATCTGAACGATCCGGTGCAGGCGCCGGGCGTTCTGCGGAATGAGACGAATCTGCACGTTACTCCGGGCCGGGATACCGAACATCTGTACCAGCTCGCGTCAGGCGCGAAGATAGCTATTCTGAAGCGGGCTACCGCAGAGAAACAGGCGGGCGCTATGCCGCTCAACCGGCACGCGGCTTCCGAGGTGGCGAAGTCAGGAGCGAAGGTCGGACCCGCGCTGGAAGACTGGTGGCTGGTGCGCGACGATCAGAATCGCGTGGGCTGGGTGCTGGCGCGCATGGTGGACGTGGACGCGCCACTCGAGATTGCGCAGTACGCCGAAGGCCAGCGTTTCGTCGCCTTCTTTGCCTTGGACGAAGTGCCGGACAATGACAAAGGAGTGCAGAAACAGGTCCCGCAATATCTTTGTCTGCTGACGGATCCCCGCGACGGCTTGCCTTATGACTTCGATCAGGTCCGGGTGTTCACCTGGAATACGCGAAAGCATCGCTATGAGACCGCGTACCGCGAGCACGGCCTCGACGGGGTTCTTCCGGCCACGCTCACCAAAGAGGACTTCGGCAAGGAAGGTATCCTGCCGGTCTTCATCCTCCGCGTCAAAGACGACGCGGGCACCGTCAGTGAGCGAAAGTACAAGTTTAGCGCGCCGATCGTAAGACGAGTGCTTGCACCCGGGGAACTGCCGTCCAAGCCGTCCCGGAAGCGGCGGGGCTAAGATCGATCGCCACTGTTACGCCCATGCCCTCTAGAGGGGGGGGCAAACTTCCAAGTTTCATATTATTTTCGGGTACAACATACTGATTCTGGAATTGTTTTGGGATGCTATGACACTATGCTATTGAAAACAAACCGTTTGTAACAATCATTGTTTGGTTTGTCAGTTGCATTGACTGTCTGTTCAAAGTGTACGGGGCGTTGCTTTTGATCGATTTATTAAACCCGCTTAGACGGGTGAAATACGCAGTTCTTGCAATCCCAGCTCTCACAAGTTAAAGGTCTCAAACAGCTTTGCAATTCATCGGGTCGCGCGATTGTGCCCAGGAAACTGGCCAAGGCGCCAGAACCCGGTTTTGAATCAGAAAAAGTTTCAGGAGGATAGGCAATGCGATTTACAACCTTGAGCAAGCTATTTGCGGTGTTGGCGGTGATGGCCCTGTTGGTTCCGGGCGTGGTATTGGCCCAGAGCACAATCACCGGCGCCGTGGGCGGAACAGTGACCGATGCCAGCGGCGCGGTCCTGCCGGATGTCCCTGTGACCATCAAGAGCGTTGACCAGGGCTACTCTTCGAGTACCAAGACAAACGCCCAGGGCTTCTACCAGTTCCAGTTGATCAACCCCGGCACCTACGCGATCACGGTGGCTGCGCCGAACTTCAAGACTCTGACGACCACCACGACTGTGAGCGTGGGCCAGAACACGATCGTGAACGCGAAGCTTGAAGTCGGCTCGGCCGGAACGACGGTCGAAGTCTCCGGCGAGGCTCCGCTGCTCCAGACCGAGAGCACCGAGATTTCGACGACGTTCAACGAGCGGGCAATTTCCGAGGTCCCGAACCCCGGCAACGACCTGAGTTTCATCGCGCAGACTGCGCCCGGGTCGGTGATGAATACCGGATCCGGTTACGGAAACTTCTCGAACTTCGGCGTATCGGCGAGTTCGAACCTGTTCACCTTGAACGGCATGTATGACAACGACCCGTTCCTGAACCTGAACAACTCCGGCGCCACCAACCTGCTGCTCGGCCAGAACGAGGTCGCCGAAGCCACGGTCGTGACCAACGGATACTCCGGCCAGTACGGCGGCTTCATCGGCGCCAACGTGAACTACATCACCAAGTCCGGCTCCAACAATTGGCACGGCAATGCGAACTATTTCTGGAATGGCCGGGCCATGAACGCGAATAACTACTTCCATACCAACTACCAGGACCACGCAAACGACATACCGCGGGGCTTCGTGAATGCCAACCAATATGCGGCGTCGTTTGGCGGACCGATTTGGAAGAACAAGGCATTCTTCTTCTGGAACTATGAAGGTCTTCGCGTGATCATCCCCGTGTCAAACACCAACCTTCATGCTCCCACCCCGGATTTTCAGACCGCGATTGTTGACAATCTGAATGCTACGGGCTTCGGCGATTCCGTCCCGTTTTATCAGTCGATGTTCGGCTTCTATAACAGCGCTCGCGGGATCGGGAACGCAACGCCCGGCTATGTAGGAGCGTCCGATCCGACAGGTTGCCAAACGCAGGTCTACACTGACAAAACGACTGGCAACGTGTTTGGCGGACCTACCGGTCTGCCTTGCACCCAGACCTTCCAAAACGTAGTGGGTAACTTCACTCACGAGTATGTGACCTCCGGACGGTTCGATTTCAACCTTACTAACCAGGACAAGATTTTCGTCCGATTACAGGAGGATATCGGGACCCAGGCGACCGCTACCGACGCTCTGGACCCGATTTTCGATTCGCTCAGCTATCAGCCGGAATATCAGGGCCAGGTCAGCTGGAACCGTCCGATTGGCGCCAAATCGGTCAATAGTCTGCTGTTTGCGATGCAGTACTATCGCGCCATTTTTGGCCCGCTCAATCTCCAAAAAACGCTGGCTGCGTTCCCGACCACGGTCGAACTGAACGACGGATCGCTGTCGACGGTAGGCGGAGACGACTTTATCTGGCCCCAGGGCCGCAACGTCACCGGTTACCAGATCGTGGACGATTTCTCGTACAACATGTCCTCCAAGCACACCCTGAAGCTTGGCGTATACTTCCACCGCAATCTGATCAGTGACCACGACTACGGTCCGTTCACCAGCGGCCTGGATTTACCGCTCAGCCTGGACGACTTCTACTATGGCGGCCAGGGCACCGGAGCTACCGGCGGCGGTACTACGGTTCTGCTGCAGAACTTTCCCACAGCTCTCGTGCAGCCGATCAAGTTGTATCAGTTAGGTTGGTATGTGCAGGACGACTGGAAAGCGAAGAGCAACCTCAAGTTTACTTTTGCTCTGCGCATGGATCATAACGCGGTGCCGTTGTGCGGCACCAATTGCTTCGCGAGCTTTGAGGCGCCGTTTGCCAGCGTTGCCGATCCTACCGCAGCCGATCCCTACAACCAGACGGTTCACACCGGGCTATCCAGAGCGTTCACGGGCTTCACAAAAGTCGCCTTTCAACCGCGCTTTGGGTTTTCGTGGTCGCCGACGAACATGAAGAACACCGTCATCCGCGGCGGAATCGGAATCTTCATGGATACATTCCCAGGCCAGCTTGCCGACGGCATCTCAAGCAACTTGCCGTTGCTGAACGCCTTCGAAGTCTACGGCAGCAATCTTGCCCCAACCGAACTGACCCAGGGTAATGTGTTCCAGGTGGCCGCAGGGTCGAACACGGCGCTCACCACTGGATTTCACGCTGGCCAGACGCTTGCCCAGATTGAAGCGGCGGATCCGTTTTTTGCTCCCCCTGGGTTCACCAACCCTGGGCATATCGTGGCTCCAACGACTCAAGAGTGGAACATCGAAGTCCAACAGGGAATCGGAAGCAGCACCGTCTTCACCCTCAACTATGTGGGCAGTCACGGTATTCATGAAACCATTGATTCGAATGGTGTGAACGGCTACTGTCCTCCTTCGGTCTGCCCGAATGGGTGGCCCGGTTTGCCCGCTACTCAGCCTGATCCCCGCTTTAACACGGTCAGCGAGTTCAATACCTTTGGCGTTTCTAACTACAATGGCCTGAACGCGAGCCTCCAGCACCGGTTCAGCCGCGGGCTACAAATGCAGTTTAACTACACTTGGGGCCACTCGCTGGATGAGGTTTCCAACGGCGGCTTTAACCCGTTCATCGCGACCTCGGGATCCAGCATTCTGGAACCGGCTAACGACCAGAACGTTCGGCAGTTCAACTACGGCAATGCCGACTACGACACGCGGCATTCCTTCAACGCAAACTACGTCTACGAGCTTCCCAAGGGGCCAACAGCTCTGTTAAAGGGCTGGCAGCTTTCGGGTACGTTCTTCTTCCGTACAGGGTTCCCGTATACGGTTGTAAACTCGGGCGCCACTGGCACGCTCGGCACGCTGGGCTTCTCCGGGCCGGCTTTCGCAACCTACGACGGAGCTGGCCATCCGGTTTGCAGGGGGCCGTCGGGAACTTTGGACGGGGGAGAGAATCCGTGCATTCCGACTGGCAGTTTCCCAGATTTCGCCGCAGGCGGGCCGAACCAATTGCTAACCGGGATCGTGAACCAAACCCGAAACCAGTTCTACGGACCACACTACTTCGATACCGACATGACGATCATGAAGTACACCAGGATCCCGCACTGGGAGACGGCGAAGCTGGGTATTGGGGCACAGTTCTTCAACTTGTTGAACCATCCCAACTTCCAGTCGCCGATTAACGATGTCAACTCGAACTCCTTCGGGCAGGTGCTTGGGACGGTCAACCCACCGACCAGCATTCTGGGCTCGTTCCTGGGTGGTGACGCTTCGACCCGGCTGATCCAGCTGACGGCGAAGTTCAACTTCTAGGTCTCGACCTTAACCCGGACCAGCGGATACTGGCAGGCGGTCTCGAAATTCGAGACCGCCTTTTTCTTGGTGGGGCGAATCGGGGAGTTGGAACTCCGTTGTCCTTGCCGTCTCTGGCCTTTCAGCGCGATGTCATTCTGAGCGCGGCGACAGCCGGGCGAAGGACCTTACGCCGGCTGATTACTGCCGATGCCGTGGGCGGGAGTGCCTGAGCGTCATGCGGCGAGGCGCCCTCGCATCAGTGCAACCGAAGTCTGGGTTTCGTAAGGGCCAGCGGGAGCGGTCGCCGCGCTCCTACGGGATGACGTCGGTCGATGAATCCCCGGGTGCTCAACTTCAGAATTGAGCGGTTAGTCGTAGGACGGGGCTTTATTCTGCGCGCTCTGCGGGAACTCGAAGGTCTGAGTTCCGACCGGGCAGCGCACAATATAGTCGGCGGCCTTGTGTTCCTTCTTGAAGTAAATCATTCCCTGTACCTGCTGGCCGGGAGCGAGCGTCGTCTTGGCAAACGCGTTGTCGCGAACCCACTGTGCCTGCTGGGCCGAGTAAGCGGAGATCTGCTTCGCCACCTGCATCTGGGTGCTGGTCGGCTGGCATTGCATGGCGACCATGTTTTCGCACTTGGCCGACGACAGTTCCTGCGACTTGGCCTCGCCGAATTTCACGATCGCGTTGGCGGTTTTGGCGGCAGGTTCAGCGGACAGAGTCTTTCCTTTACCGACGCTGACCAGGACGACCGATTGCGGATCGAAATCGATGGGGGTCTTGCCGTGGTTTGAAATCTGCATCCAGACCCGGTTGTATTCGGTGTCTTTGATTTCGATCAGGCTGACGTAGATATGAACGTCGTCGGTCTTCAGGCCTTCGATTTTGGCGTCATTCTTGACCTCAGAGGTGGCGTTGGGTGCGCCTTCCGCCCAGCGCACGGCAGGGCCGGTCTGGGCAACGGCGGCGATCCCCAGGATCAGAGTGCCAGCTAACACGGAAGTGGAAAATTTCATTGGCTAAATGCCTCCTTGAGCTTTGCTTTCTGAGCTTTGCTTTCTGAGCTTTGCTTTCTGAACGTCGGTCGGGGCCGAAGCTTGCGAGAAGAAGATTCTACACCTTTCCGCAACTCCGAACCCGGCGCTCCCGTGATAGTTCCGGCCGAACGGCGAAAATTCATCTGAATTTCACGAACGCGAATGCTTAGGGGAGGAAAGCAAAAAAGCCCCACGCCGCAGCGCGGGGCCGGATAAGTGATCATGCTTACTTCCCGAAGATGACCGTGCTCGAGAAATGCGAACTGGCGGCCATGTAGAAGATCAACGGCACGGAGAGGAAGAAATTTGTGCGGGAGGCCAGGAACGCCTGGCGCGCCATAATGGCGGCGTTAGCGGGAGGAGAGCCGGCCAGCGTCCCGCGAATGATCTTCTTGTTGCTGGGCCAGATGATGCCCCAGACGTTGAACAGCATCACGATCCCCATGCCGCCGCCCACGCCAATCGAAATGACGTGGATGTCGTCCCCGCCGACCGGAGTGTGGTTCACGAACAGCCAGGCCGCCGCATAGACCAGAATCGCGGTAATCGCGCCGAGAACGTATCCGCTGGGGGTCATTTTCTTGATGACCATGAAAAGAATGAACCAGACGGCGATCCAAAGTAGCAGGAAGAATCCAATGGCGGCGCCGGCGTTGGTTCCGTCGCGATGCGCATCTGGCGCGACGTAGAACTGCGCCCAATACCAGAATCCGATAAACACGGTGACCAGCGAACTCCAGCGAAACCAGTTCAGCGCGGGTAGGGTCAGATACTGGAAAATCTTGGGTTTCATGGGCGCGTCCACCTGCTTCATGAAGGGGACATTGATCAGGTTGAAGAAGTAGAGCAGGCCGACCCAGGCAATGCCGGCGATGATGTGGAACCAGCGCAGAATGAGCTGCGTGGCCTGGCTGCCGGTAACGGTGGGCATGACCACAGACACAGCCACAGCGACGAAACGGTGCATTCGAGATTTCCTCCGAAGGAATCCAAAGTCGAGGCCAGTCTGCACTTTGCCGCGGGCGCTGTCAACCGGCTGTCAAGCTATGTTGTCAGTGCGCGACTTCCCGGCAAGTTCCAGTTGAAAAGCGGCGAAGATCGCCGTATGGTACAGACATCCACCTGCTGAAGGCGCGCCGTGCGGAATTGGAGCGCGCCGGCGGCGGGGTTGTCCCCCTTTGTTTCCGATGACAGCGGGAAGGCTTCCGGGAACATACTGATGCATTGAGCCTGTCCATGGGCGCCTGTGGGCGGGTGGTTGGCAATCGCATTTGAAAAATCAAGGAGATCGGCTATGGACAGCAATAAGCCGGCGCAAAACATCCAGGATTCCTTCCTTAACACGGCCCGCAAGGAGAGACTCAGCATTACGATTTACCTGCTGAGTGGCGTAAAGCTGACGGGCCGCATCCGCTCTTTCGACAAGTACTCCGTCGTGCTGGAGGCGAACGGTCAGGAGCAACTCATCTTTAAGCACGCCATTTCCACTGTGGTGATGGGCAGGGTGGCGTCGACGCATGTGGCCCACGTGGCGCATCCGGAGAAGGTGGCAGCAACTGCGCCAGTACCGGCTGCGGCGGCGAGCGCTTCGGGCACCGACGGATAGGAAGAACGACAGGGCATTTTCGGTTTGCGAAGTTCTCATACCAAGAAATCCCGCGGCACGGCGCGTATGGGTAGATCTGCGCCTCAACGTGTGCCTCTCGGGAGCGAAGTTGTGCGCGACGAACCGCAGCGCGAACGCGCGTTCCTGGTCGGACTTGAAGTGCGCACGCGCGGTCGCAGCGGCGCCAAAGGGACGGTGACGGCACAGGCGTCGGCCGCCCGCGATTCGGCCTCGATGGAGCCGTCAAAGGGCGGAGTTGCGGCGGGGGCTGCGGCGAGATCGAACGGCAAGCCCAGTATTCCCGAGTTCGACGCAGACGAGTCGCTGGCGGAGCTGCGCACCCTGGCCGAGAGCGCTGGCGCGGAAGTGGTCGGCGAAATCCTGCAGCGGCGCGACCGGCCCGATCCTGCGACTTTGATCGGCGCGGGCAAGCTCGAAGAAATCGCCGGCGCGGCCGCATCGGCCAACGCCGACGTTCTCCTGTTCGACCACGATCTCAGTCCTTCCCAGCAGCGCAATATTGAAAAGATCATTCAGCGGCGGGTGATTGACCGCACCCAGCTTATCCTCGACATTTTTGCGCGGCACGCGCGCACCCGCGAAGGCCAGTTGCAGGTCGAGTTGGCGCAACTGCACTACATGCTGCCGCGGCTGGCTGGACACGGCATTGAGATGTCGCAGCTCGGCGGCGGCATTGGCACACGTGGGCCCGGTGAAACCAAACTGGAAACCGACCGCCGGAAGATAGCGCGGCGGGTGCGCAACGTGGAACAACAAATAGAAAACGTCCGGCGCATTCGCACTCAACAGCGGCAGCGGCGCGAGTCGGCGCCAGTTGCGACCGTAGCCTTGGTGGGCTATACGAATGCCGGAAAGTCGACGCTGTTCAACGCACTGACGCAAGCGAAAGTGCTGGAGTCGTCGCGCATGTTCGCAACTTTGGATCCGACGATTCGCGGGGTGGTGCTGCCTTCGAAGCGCAAAGTGCTGATGTCTGACACAGTAGGATTCATTCGCAACCTGCCGCACACCCTGGTATCCGCCTTCCGCGCGACGCTCGAAGAAGTGCAACGCGCCTCGCTGATTCTGCAGGTATCTGACGCCAGCAGCAAGCTCTCAGCCGAGCAGGATGCCCAGGTGGAGATTGTCCTGAAAGAGCTGGAAGCGGAAAAAAAGCCGCGCCTGCGGGTGATGAACAAGATCGATCTGCTGGATGACGAAGTAGCGAAGAGCCTGCAGGCCGACGCCATGCGCGAAGGTTCGAACACAGTCTACGTCTCCGCGGCCGAAGGCACGGGTTTAGACAAGCTTCTCGACCGTGTCGACACGATGATTGAGGAAGACCCCGTCAGCCGGGTGCATCTGCGCGTCCCACAAAAAGAAGGCAAGATCCTGGCCATGCTGGAAACGAAGGCGCGAATCTTGTCGCGGAAGTATAAGGGTGGGGCAGTGGAGCTGGAAGTGGAAGCGCCAGCGTCGGTGGTGCGGCGAGTCCGGGAGTGGGTGGAGTAAATTCTTCGTTGTTGGCAGATATGATCGGGTGCCCCATTTCTCTGCGCGAGAAGTGGGGACTGCCGTCGTTCGGACATCTTCATTCCTCGAAATGTACCTGCAAAATCCCCACTCGCAAAGAGCGCGAGAAATGGGGCACCCGGCATCCCCTAGTTCGCTGCGCATTGCTTGAATCAATGTCGAGTCTAGAGTTGTCCTCTTCGAGTCTAGAGTTGTCCTCTTAAGGACAATTTAAATGGGCCGGCAACCAAGAAGCGGTGACATTCCTTGGCTATCGGCCCATTCGATCCTGAATTGGATCGGAGGTGATGGTTCAATGCTAATCCTCTTTTGGCCGAAGTCAAGCGCTATGTGCAGAAATGTGCGTGGTGGCGCGATGAGAAGTTCCTCAGGAGCTAAATCCAGTATTTCTAGCGAGTTAAAGGTTGGCCCGGCTTTAGCTGGTGCCCTTCCCGCGTAGCTCTCAAGCTGAAGCTAAAACGATGTTCTTCGCGTTGACATAAATTCCTTGGGACGCTAGACTTAACAGTTTTCATAGCCCTCACTATTCCGGTCTATATCAGCACCAAATGGATCAGACGCTTCGACAACTAGGGGAATTACTGCTCGGATCGGTGCCGACAGTGATTCTGCTGGCGCTTCTGTACGCGCTCTACACCACGATCGTCCACAAGCCGTTGCAGCGCGTGCTGGCGGAGCGGCGCAGCAAGACGGAGGGTGCGGTAGAGCAGTCGCGAGCCGACATTGCCGCCGCCGAGGCGCGCACCGCCGAATACGAGCAGAAGTTGCGCGAGGCGCGGGCGGTGGTGTTCCGCGCGCAGGAAGCGAAACGGCAAGCGGTGCTGCAGGCTCGAACCAATGCCCTGAACGAGGCGCGCAGCAACGCGCAGGCGCAAGTGCAGGCCGCGAAGAAAGATATTGAGAATGATCGAGCCTCCGCCGAGGCAGGTTTGCCGGCCGATGCGGCGTCGCTGGCGCAGGAAATCGTGCGCCGCGTACTGCAACCGGCAGGAGCAGGACGATGAAGCCCTCTACATGGAAGTTCTCAGCCACGATGAGTTCTTCCAGGGAAATTGTTCGCGCAGGGTTACTGGCGCTGCTGCTGGCGACTTGCGTGGGCCTGATGCCGCTGCGCGCACAGGAGCAGCCGGCATCTCCCGAACTGAAGTCGGCCAGCGGTACTTCCGCGCAACAAGCTCCCGAACCCGTTGTGAAACAAGCTCCGAAACATGCCGTTGGTCCCGGCGGGCAACTGGTGCATGAAAGCAAGGAAGCCGCCGGTGAAGAAAAAGACGAAATGGCCGAGTTCAAGCAGTCGGCATCGGTGCGCGGAATCGCTCATCTGACCGGATTGAACTTGCAGCAGGCCTACTGGCTGAGCGTGGTGCTGAATTTTGTGGTGATCGCCGGGGTCATCGTTTGGGCCGGGCGCAAGTATTTGCCGGGGACGTTCCGTGACCGCACCGCGGCGATTCAGAAAGCGATGCAGGAAGCGCAGAAGGCCAGCGAAGACGCGCGCCGGAGGCTGGCCGAGATCGAATCGCGCCTGATGAAGCTGGATGTTGAAATTGGCATGATTCGCGATGAAGCCGAAAGAGAAGGAGCGGCCGAGGCTGCACGCATTAAGCTTTCGGCCGAGGAGGACGCGCGCAAGATTGTGACTGCGGCGGAGCAGGAAATTGCCTCGGCGGCCAAGGCCGCGCGTCGCCAGTTAACCGCTTATGCGGCCGATCTCGCGGTGGGGCTGGCGCGGAAACAGATTCATGTGGATGCCGCCACCGATCAGACGTTAGTACGCAGTTTCGGAGGACAGTTGGGGACCTCGTCCGGCGATTCGGGCTCGGGAAAGGACCGGAACTAGACCGTGGCTTCTGTCGCCAGCACGTATGCCCGGGCCTTCGCAGACGTGGTTCTGAGCGCGCATCTTGACCCGAATCGGGCGGTGGATGGATTGCACCGAATCATGGGTCTTCTCGCCGAAAGTGAAGACTTGAGGCGGGTGTGGGAAAACCCGGCGGTCCCCGCGGAGCAGAAGCGCAACCTGCTGGACGCGATTGCGCGGCGCGAAGAGATTGAGCGTCACGTGCGAAATTTGGTGGCAGTACTGATCGATCATCGGCGGGTACAGTTTCTGGGGCGAATTGTCGAGCAACTCAAGAAGGAACTCGATACCCGTATGGGATTCGCCGAGGCCAACATCACCAGCGCCCGTGAACTGGACGATGCGGAGAAGCGTTCGCTGGAAGCGCAGATCGAGAAAGTGACAGGCAAGAAAGTCCGCGCGCAGTTCGGACTTGACGCCGCACTGCTGGGCGGAGCGGTCGTCCGCGTGGGCAGCACGATTTACGACGGTTCAGTGAAAGGCCAGTTGGAGAAGATTAGAGAAGCTATTAGCTCTTAGCGATTGGCTTTTAGCTTGGAGCGGTTAGGTAGGAGTCAGTGGCGAGAACTCCCTGTCTAGCCGGTCGTGGCGGCGGACAGCGAGGGGTCCTTCGACGCGCATTGACCGTCACTTCGTGACGATCAACGCTCGCACAGGATGACAGATTTTGGGAAGACTAGTGAGAAGTTGGCAGAGTGAGCTGTAGCTAAGAGCTAACAGCCAAAGGCTAAGAGCTGATTTATGGCACAAATCAAGGCAGACGAAATTACGAAACTGATCCGCGAGCAGATCGAGAATTACGAAACCAAGATCTCCGTGGACGAGACCGGCACGGTCATCACGCTCGGCGACGGCATCGCGCGTGTCTACGGGCTCGACAAGGTCATGGCCGGCGAACTGCTGGCCTTCCCGCACGGCGTGGCCGGCATCGCCATGAACCTGGAAGAAGACCAGGTCGGCGTAGTGCTGCTCGGCGAGTACACCGAGATCAAAGAAGGCGACGAAGTGAAGCGCACGGGTCGCATCATGAGCGTGCCCGTGGGTGACGCCATGATCGGCCGCGTCGTGAATTCGCTCGGCGAACCGATCGACGACAAAGGGCCGATCGCCAGCGATCAGTTCATTGCGTTGGAGCGCATCGCCCCGGGCGTAATTGACCGGCAGCCAGTGCGGGAGCCGATGGCAACTGGACTGAAGGCCATCGACAGCATGATCCCGGTCGGCCGTGGTCAGCGCGAACTAATCATTGGCGACCGCCAGACCGGCAAGACCGCAGTCGCGCTCGACACCATCATCAACAGCAAAGGCAACGACCTGATTTGTATTTACAACGCTATCGGGCAGAAGCGCTCGTCGATTGCGCAGGTAGTGAAGATTCTCGAAGATGCTGGCGCGATGGAGTACACGATCGTCGTGGCGGCGTCGGCGTCGGAACCCGCGCCCATGCAGTACATCTCGCCCTATGCGGCGACCGCCATGGGCGAGTATTTCCGCGACAGCAAGCGGCATGCGCTGGTCATCTACGACGATCTCTCGAAGCATGCGGCATCGTATCGCGAAATTTCCCTGCTGCTTCGCCGTCCGCCGGGACGCGAGGCGTATCCCGGAGACGTTTTCTATCTTCACTCCCGGCTTTTGGAGCGCTCGGCGAAATTAAGCGACAAGAATGGTGGAGGATCGTTGACCGCTCTGCCGATTATCGAAACGCAAGCGGGCGACGTTTCGGCTTACATTCCGACGAATGTGATTTCGATTACGGATGGCCAGATTTATTTGGAAACGGATCTATTCAACCAGGGCGTGCGCCCGGCGGTGAACGTTGGTCTGTCAGTGAGTCGCGTGGGCGGCAGCGCACAGATCAAAGCCATGCGGCAGGTCGCGGGCACGTTGAAGCTCGAACTGGCGCAGTACCGCGAACTGGCAGCATTTGCGGCTTTCGGCAGCGATCTCGACAAAGCCACGCAGGCGCAGTTGAATCGCGGGCAGAGGTTGGTCGAATTGCTGAAGCAGAATCAATTTTCGCCGCTGCCGTTCTCCAAGCAGATTCTGATCATCATGGCGGGTACGGGTGGATTCCTTGACGACCTGCCGGTAGCGCAAGTGCGCGACTTCGAGGCGGAACTTTACAAGTACGTCGACTCGACCCATCCCGCACTGCTGCGCACGATCATGGAAAAGAAAACTCTCGATGACGCGCTGAAGGGCCAGTTGCAGGGCGTGATTAAAGAAGCAAAGCAGCAGTTTGTAGCGTCGCGGGAAGCGGTAGCGAAATAGCTTTTGGCTCTTAGCGTTTAGCTCTATGCTTGAGGCAGAGTGAAGGCGGTCGGAATGAGTCCCGAGGTACGTGGGGTACAAGCTAAGGGCTAAGAGCCAATAGCTAACAGCGGTTTTCAATGCCCAACATTCTCGACATACGGCGGCGGATTCGCAGCGTGATCAACACGCGGCAGATTACCAAGGCCATGAAGGTGGTCTCGGCGGCGAAGTTGCGCCGGGCGCAGGAACGTGCCCTGGCGGCGCGTCCCTATGCGCTAATGCTGACCAACGTGCTGAAGTCGCTGGTGGCGCGGGCGGAAATTTATGATCCCGAGACAGGTGAGCCGAAGCATCCTTTGCTGGCGCAGCGAGAAGAAAAAAACATTCTTCTGATTATTGTGACCGGAGACAAGGGTCTGGCCGGCGCGTTCAACGCGAACATTACGAAAGCGGCCGCGCGGTTTCTTGAATCGAAGGCGGGCAAGAATATCGACATCGAGGCCATTGGCCGCAAGGGGCGGGACTTCCTGCGCCGGCGGTATCCCGCGGCGAAGGTACAGACGCGGAGCCTGGCGGAGCTTGCGGAATCGATCGAAACCGAACCCGAAGAAGGCCAACGTGCGGGAGCAATGCAGATCACCGGCGAACATGTAGGTGTTCTTGGGAAAGTGGAGTTCGCACAGGCTTCGGCGCTGGCCGGGAATGTGATCGAGCGCTACAAGCGCGAAGAGATTGATGCGGTCTATGTGGTGTTTAACGAATTCAAGTCGGTGATCGCACAGCGGCTCATCGTGGAACAGGTACTTCCCATCGTGCAGATCGGCGCGCAGACAGTGCGTCTGGTCGAAGAGATGACGGAAGAAGAGAAGAAGCGAGCTAAAGAAGCGGCGGTCAGCGCGGGCGTGGGCATGCGCGGTCCGGATCGTCCGACGGAAGAAGTCGCCTCGCAGTTTGGTACGGCGCAAGTCGACTACATTTACGAGCAGCCGCCGGAAGAGTTGTTCCGCGCCCTGTTGCCGAAGTATGTGAGCATCCAGATTTTCCGCGCGCTGCTGGAGTCGGTAGCCGCCGAACACGCTGCCCGCATGACCGCGATGGATTCGGCCACTAACAACGCCACCGACATGATCGATTCGCTGACGCTGGTGATGAATCGGGCGCGGCAGGCGAAGATCACGAAAGAGATTATCGAGATCGTCAGCGGCGCGGCGGCGATGTGAAGAAGCTGCTAGCTTCTAGCTACTAGCTTCTAGCAAGACAGATTTGAGGAACTTTGAATTTTCAGCGGGATTGCGGCCTTGAAGAGCGGGCCGTTGATCCAAGCTAGGAGCTAGCAGCTAGTAGCTAGAAGCTAATCTATGCCAGAAAACGTAGGACATGTCATTCAAATCGCGGGGCCGGCGGTCGACGTACAGTTTCACGAAGGGCATCTGCCGCCCATCTATGAGGCCGTGAAAATTGTCAGCGACGGCTTCACCGTGCCCAGCCCAATCGACGTAATTCTCGAAGTGCAACAGCATCTGGGAGAAGGCCGCGTGCGCTGCATCGCCATGCAGCCGACTGACGGCATGGTGCGCGGCATGAAGGCCATTGACCAGGGTGGGCCGATTTCCGTGCCGGTGGGTCGCGGCACGCTGGGGCGCGTGATGAACGTGATCGGCGAACCGGTCGATCAGCTCGGCCCAGTCGAGTACGAGAAGAGAATGCCAATTCACCGACTCGCACCGGCGTTCGACGAGCAGGCGACGAGCGCGGAAATGTTCGAGACCGGCGTGAAGGTCATCGATCTCATCCAGCCGTTCTTGAAGGGCGGGAAGATCGGATTGTTCGGCGGCGCGGGCGTGGGCAAGACCGTGGTGATCATGGAGCTCATCAACAACGTCGCCAAGAATCACGGCGGCTATTCCGTGTTTGCCGGCGTGGGCGAGCGCACCCGCGAAGGCAACGATCTGTGGCTGGAGATGACAGAGTCGGGCGTGATCAAGCCAGGCGATCCGGCGCACTCGAAGGCTGCGCTGATTTACGGGCAGATGACCGAGCCTCCCGGGGCGCGTCTGCGCGTGGCGCTGACCGGGCTTACGGTCGCGGAATATTTCCGCGACGCCGAGGGCGCCGACACGCTGCTGTTCATCGACAACATTTTCCGATTCACACAAGCAGGCTCGGAAGTTTCCGCGCTGCTGGGCCGCATGCCCAGCGCCGTCGGTTACCAGCCCAACCTGGCGACGGAGATGGGTGAACTGCAAGAGCGAATTACTTCCACTAAGAAGGGATCAGTCACCTCGGTACAGGCAATTTACGTGCCTGCCGACGATTTGACGGATCCCGCGCCGGCCACCACGTTCGCTCACCTCGACGCGACCACGGTGCTCTCGCGCGCATTGACTGAGATCGGAATTTATCCCGCAGTCGATCCGCTGGCTTCGACTTCGCGCATTCTCGATCCGCGCATCGTTGGCCAGGAGCACTACGACGTGGCGCAGACCGTGAAGCGGACTCTGCAGACTTACAAGGATCTGCAGGACATCATCGCGATTCTCGGTATCGACGAGTTAACCGAAGATCAAAAACTGACCGTGGCCCGAGCCCGCAAAGTTCAGCGCTTCCTCTCGCAGCCGTTCCATGTCGCCGAGCAATTTACCGGCGCTGCCGGACGTTACGTGAAGGTTGCCGACACAGTCAAGGGTTTCAAGGCGATCGTTGAAGGCAAGTACGACGACATCCCCGAGCAGGCGTTTTACATGAAGGGGCCGATCGAAGAGGTGCTGGAAGCAGCGGAGAAGATGAAGGCGGCAGCGTAAGAACCGTTGTTGGTCGTTGGTCGTTCGTCGTTAGCGGAGCAATGCTGATGTCAGCGATCGGGCCGACGACTGGCGACCAAACGACCAATGGCTGATACTTTCAAACTCGAGATCGTCACGCCGGAAAAGAAAGTCGTGGACACGACGGCCGAGGAAGTCCAGATTCCCGGGAAGAATGGGTATCTGGGCGTGTTGCCTGGTCACGCGCCGCTGATTACGGAACTGGCGGTCGGTGAGATTACGTTCCGGGGGAGTTCGGGTTCCAGTTCGGGTTCTAATTCGAACGAGCAGCGGCTGGCCGTGGCCTGGGGATTCGCGGAAGTTCTGCCGGATAAAGTTACGATTCTGGCGGAGACGGCGGAGCGTCCGTCGGAGATTGACGTGGAGCGCGCGCGCAAAGCCAAGGCCCGCGCCGAGCAACTGCTGACCAGTGGCGACATAAGCGTCGATGTTGAGCGCGCGCTGGACGCGCTTCGCCGTGCCGAAACCCGGCTGGAAGTCGCCGCAGAAAAATAGCGCCTGAAGCCAGGGAGTAAGCGCCAATCGGGCAATGCCGACTCGGACCAAGCGCGAGAAGATCCCGACAAACCAGGTCCCACCCCTTCGGCTCGCATTCGCGCTCATTTTACTTCTGGGCTGCTTCGTTTTTCTTCCTGTCATCAACGAAAATCCTCGTCTCACTTGGTCCTTTCTGGGCGCTGGCGCCGCTTTACTCGTCTTTCTCTTTTTCCTGAGACGCCAAGTCGTCCGGGCCGGACGCGAGCTGTGCTACGAATTCCTGCCGAAGCCGGTGCACTATGTGCAACTCACCATGCACTCGTGCATTTTCGCTTATTGGGGCTGGTACTGGCGCGAGGTGTACCACCAGATTCCACTGATTGTCGGCCAAATCGTATTCGTCTATGCCCTCGATATGCTGGTCTGCTGGTCGCGCCGCGATCGCTGGATCCTCGGCTTCGGCGCGTTTCCCATCGTACTCAGTACCAACCTGTTTCTCTGGTTCAAGCCGGACTGGTATTTTTTGCAATTTCTGATGCTGGCGACTGGCGTTCTGTGCAAGGAGTTCATCACCTGGACACGCGATGGCCGCCGCACCCACATTTTTAATCCATCCGCGGTCGCGCTCTTCGTTTTTTCCCTGGGCTTAATCATTACTCACAGCACCCAGATCAGCTGGGGGGAAGAGATCGCAGTTTCATTTGACCGTCCGCCGCACATCTATCTTGAGATTTTTCTGCTTGGCCTGGTAGTGCAAGCTCTCTTCTCGGTAACCCTGGTCACGCTTTCGGCCGCGGCGGCTTTATACGCGATGAACCTGGCTTTCACTCACCATACTGGACTCTACTATTTCGTCGACACCAATATTCCCGCTGCCGTATTCCTGGGACTCCATCTGCTTGTGACCGATCCGGCGACTTCGCCACGAAAGAACTTTGGCAAGATCCTGTTCGGAGCGGGCTATGGCGCAGGGGTGTTCGGTCTGTACTGGCTTCTGGGCTGGCTGGGGGCTCCAACTTTCTACGACAAGCTGCTTTGCGTTCCGCCGCTCAATTTGACCGTGCGAGCGCTGGACCGCGGGAGCGTGGCTCTGGCAGCTCGCTTCGAAAAATTGCACATTCCCACGTGGACTCCGAGACGAGCCAATTTCGTTCATATGGGAATTTGGATTTGTCTTTTTGCGGTCATGCTCGGCACCGGCTTCCTGGGTGGCCACCAGCCCGGCGCCGATCCTGAATTCTGGCGTAAAGCCTGCCTGCAAGGCAATGGAGCGGCTTGCGAGTCATGGGTTCGGCAGATGAAGATCGGCTGCTATCACGGTTCTGGCACAGCGTGCATGGTGTTAGGAAATGCGTTGAATGATGGGCGCATGTTGCCGGCCAACCTGACTGAGGCAGCCAAGAATTTCGCTCATGGCTGCGAGTTCGGGATGTCGAATGGCTGCGCCAGTGTTTTCCGCATGGTGGCGGGAAGCAAAGGCGAAGTTTTCCAGAGCGCCTGCGATCGGGGTGACAGCGAGAGCTGCTTCCTGTTGGGATCGCTTTACTATGCCGGCCAAGGTGTTGCCCGGGATCCTGCACGGGCTTTTCATTTGTTTCAGCAGTCGTGCGCAGCGGGCTGGTCGCGGGGCTGCAGCGGGCTGGCGGAGTGTTATCGCTCAGGGCAAGGTGTCGCGGCGGATACGTCCCTGGCGCTTGAGAACTACAACAAAGCTTGCCGCGCCGGTATTGCGCCCAGTTGTTTCTCGGCCGCTTCCATGTACCGCGCTCTGGACAAGGAACACGAGGCAGAGACAAAGTTGCATGAGGGATGCGAGCTCAGCACGGGCAATGCCGAATCAAGCGCAGCGTACTCTGAGATCGGATCGCAGCCAAAGTCAGCAACCGTTCCCGCAATATGTGCTTCAGAAGTCAGGTGAGATTCGAACCTGGTTTTTCAGAGTCCTGCGTTGAAGATTCTCGGAGGAGACGACACCATGAAGCGTCAGTCATTCTTTCTTGTTCTCTCACTCTTCACTATTTGCGCTCTGGCGCCAGCGCAGCAAGCCGCGCCTGCCCAGGCCCCTGCTCCGCAAAGACCGCCGTGGGTGAATACTCCGGAGGTGCACGCCGACAACACCGTGACCTTCCGCTTCCTCGCTCCGAACGCGCAGGAAGTGAAGCTCGCGCGGGAGGGCACCGATCCCGTGCCCATGCAGAAAGACGACAAGGGCGTCTGGAGCGTAACCACCGCGCCGCTCCCATCGGATTACTACGGCTACTCCATCATCGTCGACGGCGTGCGCATGCTCGATCCCTTCAACCATTTGCTGGTGCCGAATTTGATCACACCCGCGAGTGCCGTGCACGTTCCGGGGCCATCGCTGCCGTGGGAAGTAAACGATGTGCCGCGCGGGGAAATCCATCATCATTTTTACAAGTCTGCGGTCTCGGGCGATGACCGGGACTACTACGTCTACACGCCGCCGAACTACGACCCGAAGGCAAAGAAGACATATCCCGTGCTGTATCTGCTCCATGGATTCAGCGACGACGCCAGCGGATGGACGGCGGTCGGGCACGCAAACGTGATTTTCGACAACCTCATCGCGCAAGGGAAGGTAAAGCCCATGATCGTCGTCATGCCGCTCGGCTACGGCACGATGGAAGTGGTTCGCCTCGGTTGGGGAGGCATCGGGAATCATCCCGACGTGCGCGAGGAGAGCTTTCGGAAATTTCGTGACGGTCTATTGACCGAAATCATCCCCAAGGTTGAGGGCGAATACCGCGTGACAAAAAAGCGCGACTCCCGCGCCATCGCTGGGCTTTCGATGGGAGGCGCCGAATCGCTCAGAATCGGGCTGAACGGCCTCGATAAGTTCGCCTGGGTCGGCGCCTTCAGCGCAGGAGGCATGCCCGACGACTTTGAAAAAGACTTTCCTGGGCTCGATGCAAAAGCGAACCAACAAATTCATCTGCTCTGGATCGCATGCGGCACCGAGGACCGGCTGATCACGCCGAACCGCAACCTGCGCGAGTGGCTTAAGACCAAGGGCGTGCAGCACACTGATATTGAGACGCCCGGGATGCACACCTGGATGGTGTGGCGGAGGAATCTGGCGGAGTTTGCGCCGCTGCTGTTCCGTTAGGAGGCCCGCGCGCTCGTGGAGAGAGAATTCCTACCTGAGCCTGGGATAGTTCTGGCAACCGGGGGTCGTTCGACTCCGCATTGCTTTCGCTTCGCGAAAGCAATGCTCCGCGCAGGATGACAGGGCGGAGGTACAGACGACAGTGTGGAACTCCTACGGCACGTTGACGTGGTCGCGGTTCTCCGTTGGCACATAGCTCACCGCGGCCGTGCGCTCCAGCTTGTCCCAGGCGAACTTGCGGCCTTCCAGCGCGCGCTTCAAAGTCTTGAACAGTACGACGGAAAATAGCTGGCGGTAGGCAAAGCGCTGGAGCCAGACCTGGCTGAGCAGCCAGATGTCTTCTTTTTCATCGGGGCGTCGGCGTTCCAGGGCGAACGCGATCGCCGAGGCAATAAAGTCGATGACCAGGAACGCGAAGAAGAACAACACCAGCTTGTGGAAGTCGGCGGGGTCGGTCGAGTCCGGGTGGAAATGTTTCTGAATGTAATACCAGATCGTCCCGACTACAAACATGATGTCGATGAGCGGCGACACCAGCGGCAGCAGAATCTGGAAGATGACGATGTTGGGCAGCGCCACCCATCCCAGCGCGCCTTTGCGAGCGAAAACACCGCGATGTTTATACACGGCCTGCAGGATGCCGAAGGACCAGCGAAAACGCTGGCGCATCAGCGCATTCGCATTGGTGGGCGCTTCCGTGTAGGCGAGCGCCATATCTTCGTACTCGACGCGATAGCCGCGGCGCAGCAGGGCCATGGTGAGATCGGCGTCTTCGGCGACGGTGTCAAGGTGGTACCCTCCGGCTTCGCGCACGGCGGAAACTCGCCATGCGCCGATCGCGCCGGGCACCACGCTGACCGCGCCCAGCACGTCGAGAGCGCGGCGCTCGAAATTCTGGCTGGTGATGTATTCAAGAGCCTGCCACCGCGTCCACAGATTGACGCGATTGCCAACCTTGGCATTGCCCGCCATGGCGCCGACTTTAGGATTGATAAAATGCGGCACCAGTCGCGTGATCGCGTCCTGCGCGATAATGGTGTCAGCGTCGATACCTACAAAGAGCTCGGCATCTCCGATGTGCTCGATGCCGAAGTTGAGCGCCTCGGCCTTGCCGGAATTCTCCTTGGTGAGGATCAGAACCTTTCCCGCTGCGGTCTCGGCGGCGAAGGCGCGGCGCGCCACTTCGAGCGTGCGGTCCTTGGATCCATCGTCAATCACTATGACGCGCAGGTTGGGATAATTCGAGTTGAGCGCGGCGCGAATAGTGCGCTCGATTACTTTCTCTTCGTTGTAGGCGGGAATCAGCACCGCAACCTTCGGCTTGTAGGACGCGACTTCCGCGGGCCTGCCGAGAATCTTTTCGCGCGCGCGGTCATAGACGGCCGCCGCTCCGATGAAGATGAGGCGTCCGGTCATGAGCAGGTCGCCTACCAGAAAAATCCAGGTGATGAAGACGATGCTGGCGTCGAACAGCCAAAAGCCGAAGCGGTCGAGCCGGGCCGCCCAAAGCTCGCCGGGCGGCAGGGGCGCCATTACGTCCGCGCGGGTCTTGCCGATCAATTCATAAACCGGAGCAATTTCGTATCCCCGAGCCCGGACGCCGTCAATGATCATGGGCAGGGCTTTTACGGTTTCTGCGCGATTGCCGCCGCCATCGTGCAGCAGCACGATGTTGCCGCACCGCAGATCTTCCTGGCGGCAAGGCGGCAGATGCGCCAGCACATACGAAGCGATCTTTTCAGCCGAGGGCTCTCCGCTCCAGTCATTGGGATCGATCCGATTGCCCACCGTGATGTAGCCCATGTCTTGCGGTATTTGGAGCGGGCGAACCTGGTCGGCAGTGTCAGGTTCCTCGTCAATTGCGTAGGGCGGCCGCATCAGTGTTACGCGCACCCCCATCAGGCTGGCGAAAAGCCGCTCGGTAAGATTCAGTTCCACCCTCACATATACGTCCGAAATGTTACTGATGTCGGGATGAGTGAAGGTGTGGTTCCCGATGGTATTGCCTTCGTTGTAAATCCGTTTCGCGACGCCAGAAAACTTGTCGGCTTGAATCCCGATCAGAAAAAATGTGGCAGTGGCGTGCTTGGCCTTGAGCACGTCGAGAATCTTCGGAGTCCACTCGGGGTCGGGACCGTCGTCAAAGGTGAGCGCGACTTTGTTCGGACTATAGCCGTAGCGTCCCACGCGGTACGGTTCCGGCAAGGTCTGAA
>JBEKRY010000059.1:0-21765 GCA_049517555.1 Candidatus Sulfotelmatobacter sp.
CATGACACAGCCGCTCCGCCATCCGCCGCGTATTCACAAACACCAGCGTCGACCGATGCTCATTCACCAGTACCACCAACCGGTCGTAAATCGCGTCCCACAGTTCATTCGACGCCACCGGCCCCAGCGGCATCGGCGGCACTTCGATCCCCAGATCAAGCTTGCGCTTGTGCCCGATGTCAACAATCACGGGATTCTTTCTCCCGCTGCCGGTTAAGAAATGCGCCACTTCCTCAATCGGCTTCTGCGTTGCCGACAGCCCGATGCGCACTGGCGGCCGGTAACACAGCGCTTCCAGGCGTTCCAGCGAAAGCGCCAGATGGGCACCGCGCTTGTCATCGGCAACCGCATGAATCTCGTCCACAATCACAGTCTCAACATCACGCAGAATCGCCCGGCTCTTGTCCGCCGTCAGCAGAATGTAGAGCGACTCCGGCGTGGTCACCAAGATCTGCGGAGGCCGTTTCAGCATCGCCCGCCGCTCCGGCTGCAACGTGTCCCCGGTACGCACTGCCGTGCGAATCTCCGGCATCAGCAGCCCACGCTCGCCCGCCAGCGCAAGAATCTCGCTCAGCGGCCCTTCGAGATTTTTCTGAATGTCATTACCCAGCGCCTTGAGCGGAGAAACGTAAAGCACTTCCGTCCGATCCGTCAGATCCCCAGCCAGCGCCTTGCGCACCAGCCGGTCAATGCAAGCGAGAAACGCCGCAAGAGTTTTCCCCGATCCGGTGGGCGCCGAAATCAGCGTGGTCCGTCCGGCGAGAATGTGCGGCCAGCCCTGTTCCTGCGGCTCGGTGGGAGTGCCGAACTTCCCCACAAACCACTCCGCCACCAGAGGGTGAGCCCAGGCCAGCGATTCAGGAAGGGACAGCATCCGGATATTCTAGCCCGAAACCACACTTTCGCCAACCATTCGCCCGAGAATAAATTAAGGGGGCCGAATTATCAATGATCACAGCAAGGAGTCTCGAGTCGGCGTGAGGCATCACCGGGTTGGCGCCAAATCCCCAATGCGCTCATTGATCAGCGTCTTCGGCCGTCCTCGTCCCGCACCGGGGAATTAGCCCTTCCACCTGCGGCAGGACTGCTAGAATTTCCTGCGATGCCCAAACTCTCGGCCCAGGCCCGCGCCCGCAAAATCAAGCTCCTGATCTTTGACGTCGACGGCGTGCTGACCGACGGCAAACTTTTCTTCGTCCCGCAAGACTCGCAATCGCCGGCGAACCAAAACTCCGCCGGCCAGACCAGCAAGACCGCGCAAGGCCAGATCGAAGTCAAAGGATTCCACGCCCACGACGGCGTCGCCAACTCACTCGCTCGTATCGCCGGACTCAAGACCGGACTCATCACCCGGCGCGCTTCCGAAACCGTCGCCCTCCGCGCCCGCGACCTGAAGATCGACCACATCCATCAAGGCATTCAGGACAAGCGAGCGTGTTTTGAACAGATCGCGCAGCAAGAAGGCCTCCAGCCGGAGCAAGCCGCCTTCGTCGGCGACGACATTATCGATCTGCCCGCTATGCGCGCCGCAGGGTTGGCCATCGCCGTCAAGAACGCCCGCGCCGAAGTGAAGAAAGAAGCTCACTACATTACACCCCACGCCGGCGGCGAAGGCGCTCTCCGCGACGCCGTCGAGTTCATCCTGAAAGCGCAGGGCAAATGGAAGGAAGCAGTGGAAGAGTATCTCGGCCAGCACAGCGCGGAAAAGCGCTCCTAGCTCTTAAGCTTAGCGACTAGAAAATATCACGGGGAGGCACAATCGGATCCGACCTGCCGCTTTGGGTTTGGGTTCAAGCTAATAGCTGAGAGCCAAAAGCCAAGAGCTCCAAAACAAAAAACCCACCGGATGCTTGCTTGGGGCGTGCTCGGGTCAGCATCCGATGGGCTACCGTTTCTCCTTACTCACCCTGTTGTTTTCAGGAGTATGTAGGAAAATTAAACACCGGAATGCAGCGAAGTAACGTCTATTTTTGTAAACCTTTGTAAAATCTGTTCGCCGAAAAAACAGGTACACATCGCGCCGGGAAACATTAGCGAATTTAATCCGGCAAACTATTCCGGCAATGCCGGCGGTTTCGCCGCCATCAATTCCGCAAAGCGCTTATCTTTTCGCAACCCGGCGAATTCCTCATCCTTATACACACGATTGAAATCTTTGTAGCCCTCTTCCATCGCTTTCTTCAGATATTCCAGCGACCGGTCCGAGTAGCCCATCTTGGCGTAGAGCCGCGCCACCGTGAAATCATAATGCGCGCGATCTCCCGGACTGGGCAGCTGCGCCTGCACACCCGCGCGCGAAGTCCGCTCGAACACATCGGGATCAATGGCAACCGCCCGCTCGTAGGCCAGAACCGCGGGATCAAATTCCTTCTTGGCGAAAAGCGCCGCTCCCAGATTGCTGAAGAACGACGCCGAATTCCCATCCAGCGCAATCGCCCTGCGGTATTCCTTGACCGCCGCGCCGTATCGCCGCTCTTCGTAATACACCACACCCCGATTGTTGTAGGCGTCGGCAAATGCGTGATTGGCTTTGATCGCTTGCTGGAACGCCTTCAACGCCTCGCGATTGCGCTGCATCATCAAGTTCGTGATTCCCACCTTGTTGAACAGCCCCGCGGAGTTCGGTTGCTTGGCCAACGCCGCGCTATAGTAATCAAGCGCGTCCAGGAAAAGCTTCTCGGCGCGCAATAGATCCGCGCGCGCCTCCAGATCGGCCGCGGTCGCATCCGCCGCCGGAGGGTCGACCATTTGCAGCATTGGCGGCTTCACTTGAACTTGTTCGGAAGCCTGCCCCCACAACACACTCGACAGGGCACAGACGCAAATGGTAAGAAACGAGACGGGAACCAGCAAACTTCTCGGGCAGGACGACATAGGCCACCCCCAGCTAGTGCACACATTCTGGCACAGTTTTAGGCACCCGGCGAAGAATTTTAATAGTGGCACAGCTTGGATTCCACCAGGCCATCTCATGGCCGGCGTCATCCCGAGCGGAGCCGTTCTTCAGGCGAAGCGAGGGATCTCCCGCGCATCCGCACCCGCCGTCCTGAGGAAGCTTTAGATAGTAGGCCTTAGGCTCAGATCCCACCTAAAACCCAAGCTCACCGCCACCCTCAATGCGGCGCCGTCTGCCCATCTGGAGGTTTAGACACCGGAGCCGGCGTCTTGTCGTCCTTAAATATTCCCGCAATCTTCCCCAGGAACCCTTTTTTCTTCTTGGGGTTCTGATTAGGATCCTGGTTGGCGTCTTGAGGATTGTTCGGATCTTGCACGTTCACGGCCGCCTGCTGCGGCTGCACCACCTTATCGCCCCCGAGCATACGCGAGAAGAATCCCTTCATTCCCGCCTGCGCGTCGCAGGTATCGCGCGGCTCCGTACCCGCCACGAACGCCGAAACATAATCGTCAGTGCAGTTTGGCGTCGCCAGCCGGTTGGTAATCTTATCCAGTTGCACGTCCACCACGCCCGTCGGCTGCGGAAACTCCCGCATGCCGGAGTACTGCGGCAGCACGGCCGCCTTCTTCATAAACTCAGTCCAGATCGGCGCAGCCGTCATCGCACCGCTCAAGCGCAAGTCGCTGTAGTCGTCATACCCCACCCACACAATGCACAGCAGATTTGACGTATATCCCGCAAACCACCCATCGTGCGAACTCCCAGTCTTCCCCGCCGCCGGTTGCGTAAAACCTCTGAGCCGCACCGCCGTATACCCCAGCCCATTGTTAATCACACCTTCCATCATGTTGGTCATGACGTAAGCAATCCGCGGATCGAGCACCTGCCGCTGGTCGGTCGTGTAATTCGCGATCACGTCGCCCTTGCCATCGCGCACCGACCGCAGCAGCATCGGCGACAGCCGCACTCCATTATTGGCAAACGACGTGTACGCTCCCGCCATATCCAGCGGCGACGCGTCATACGACCCCAGCGCCATCGCCGGCGTAGCTTTGACCGACGCAATCCCCGCCGTCCGCGCCAGGTCCGCAACCTTGTCATAGCCCACCGTCTCGGCCACCTTCACGGTCGCATTGTTCAGCGACATCGCCAGCGCATACCGCAGCGACACCTCGCCCTTGTATTCCTCTTTATAGTTGCGCGGCTCGTATATCTGGTCGCCGTAAGCAAAGCTCGTGGGCGCGTCGGTCACTGTGGACGCCGGAGTCAACACCGTCTGCGATCCATCCAGCGCCGTGTTCATGGCCGCCGCATACACAAACGGCTTGAAGATCGATCCCGTCGGCCGCTTCGACACCGCATGATTCAACTGGCTCCAACCGTAGTCCCGGCCTCCCACCAGCGCCAGCACCGCTCCCGTGTGCGGATCGAGCACCACCATCGCAACCTGCGCCTGCGGGCCCGGTGTCACCGTCGTCTCGTACTTCTTTCCTACCTTCACCCGCTTGGTCCGCAACTTTGTGACCTGCTCATCCACCAGCTTGATCCCAGCCTCTACCGCCTGCGCCGCCGCCTTCTGCAGGTCCGGATCGAGGTTCGTATAAATCCGATAGGACTGGTCATTCAACTCATTCTCATTAAACTTGCTGATGAGTTGGTCGCGCACCATGTCCACGAAATACGGCGCGTCGCTGGCTTCCACATTCGGGGGCGCCAGCTTCAGCGGCGCAGCCTTAGCCTTATCCGCCTGTTCACGCGTAATCGCGTGCGTCTCCACCATCGACTCCAGCACCAGATTCCGCCGCTCCAGCGCCCGCTCCGGATGCCGATATGGCGAAAGATAACTTGGCCGCTGAATGATTCCGGCCAGCAACGCCGCCTCCGGCAAGCTGACGTCTTTGAGTTCTTTATTGAAATAAGACTGCGACGCCTCTGCCAGTCCGCTGATGGCGAACGACCCTCTCTGCCCCAGCGGCACCCAGTCGGCATAGATCTCGAAAATCTGCTGCTTGCTGAACTTCCGCTCCAGCTCCTCGGAGATCAGCATCTCCGTCAGCTTCCGCTTCACCGTCTTATCCTCGGGATTCAGAAAGAATCCGCGCGACAGCTGCATGGTCAGCGTGGAACCGCCCTGATCGAACTTCTGGTGGCTCAACCCCACCCGCCGCGTCATGTCCGCCAGTACCGCCCCGAAGAAACGGACGAAATTCACTCCGCTGTGTTCGAAGAAGCTGCGGTCCTCAATGGCCAGCACCGCCTGCACCATGACCGCAGGAATTTCGTTGTATTTCACCAGTTGCCGCTTCGAGCGCTGCTCGGAATCAAACAGCGAGGTCACCAGTTGCGGCTCCAGTTCATAGGCCGACAGGTCATTCCCGTTGCTGCTGATCTTTTCCACCAGCCCATCGTGAATGACGATGCGCGCCGGTTCCGGGCTGTGGTAAGACTCTGGTCCGGGTACGATCTCGACGCCCTCCTTCAACACGCGGAAACTGCCCAGGGCAGACTGCCCGCCTTTATTATTCGAAGCATCATTCGAAGCCCCATCCGAATACCCGGCCCGCCGCAGCTCGGTCACGATCTCCCGCGCCTCGATCTGTTCGCCCTCCCGCACCGTCTTCGGCAGAGCGTAAATCTTCGCCGAATTCGCGAACACCGGCGAGCGGAACCGCTTCTCGATGATCCGGTCATACTTGACGTAGTAGTAGGTAAACCACACCGTGAACGACACGGCCAGAATCAAAAATGCCGCCAAGCCTGCCCGCAACACCGGATCGCGGGGAATCCAGCGGATTCCCTTCCCCGCCTTCTCCCCATTCCCCTTCGGAATTTTGATCTTGATCGTCACGCTTTCATCTCTATGGCCGGACTCTTACTCAGACGGTTGACCCACCCAAAAGGTTGGAGCGGCGCCCGATTTTCGATACCGGAATCCCCATTGTACCGCCGCCCCATCAATGAAAAGAGACCCGCAGCCCACGCGGGTCTCCAAGCCGTCAACAAGGTTTTTTCGCGTGTATCGGGCGCCGGCCCCTACGGATTCGTCACCACCCAGTACCCAGGTGTGATCAGCGTAGCCGGCGAAATCGGTTGCGTCAGGTTGCCGCTCGCGTCTACCGCCAGAGCCCCGATCTGGGTCGTGTTTGTCGTACCGTTGAAGCTGTTGCTGTAAACCAGTAGATTCTGTCCCAGCTGGTCAAACTGCGCCCACTGCCCCAGGAACACGCCGCTGAAAGGCGACGTCGTGAGCGCGGTCAGCGTCCCGGTCGTTGGGTCGAGTTCGAACCCTTCGATGGGGTTGTATCCTGTCGCCGTGTCGTTGATGCCGAACGAGTAGACAAACTCGCCCGCGCTCGCCGGCGGCTGCATGGCGATGGTAAACGGCGAGTACACAGTCGTGACCGGCGAACCGGCCGCCTGTGTGAGCACTCCCGTAGTCTGGTTAATGCTGAACACGTACAAGTGGTTGTCGTCCGCAACGCCGAAGGACGCATTGCTCCCCGAAGTCCCGATCATATACAGCCCGCTGGCATCGCCCTGCAGTTGCCAGATACCGGCAGCAGGAGTTGCGAACGCCCCGCCCGCAATCGCCGTCAGCGCGCCGCCACTCCCAATCGAATAGCCCGTGATGGTTGTGCCGACGTGACTGCTTCCAGGCACGCACACATACAGGAAATGCCCCAGCCCGTCCGTCGCCAGATTCCCCGGTTCAGTCGTAGTCACCACCGGAGACCCCACCGCTGTCAGTGCGCCCGTCGTGGCGTTAATCGAATACACCAGAATCTCGTTCGCCAAGCTGTCGGCAATGAACAGGTAATTACCCCCGGGATCGGTCGTCACGTTGTACTGATTGAAGTCGACCACCGGTAGACTTAACGTCAACCCCACGGGAAAATTAGCCAACGCCGTCAGCGCGCCGGATGTGGAATCGATCGACCAGCCATAAATTCCTTCTGCCTCCGCATCTTGGAATAAGGCATAAACAAACTGCTGCTTCACCACGACCATACCCACGCCCGGATCTGCCGTCGGAACCACCGGCGCAGAGAAACCAGAAATCGCCTCAAACGTCCCTCCGGATGTGCTCAGGTCGTAGCCATCGACCGTTCCGTTCTGATCCACAGCATAGACGAAAGCGGTCGCCGTACCGCCGCCCCCACCCCCGCCGCCTCCACCGCCGCTGCCGCCCCCGCCCAGGGTTCCGCCGCCCCCGGCCGTGCATGCCGACGTGACGCCGAATGAGACTTGCGGGCATCCCGGCGCACCGTTACAGCTCGCCAGCAGCAATATCGCCAGCGCCATCAGCACACTTACCAGCACCCGATACAAATTCTTCATGAACTGCCTCCACCTGAGCTTTGCCGTGCGGACGGCCTGCTGCACGCGTCAGGGCTGCACGCGCCAGGACTGCACTCGTCAGGACTGCACTCGTCAGGAATGCACTCGTCAGGAATGATCGTGACTTCCTAGCGCTGCAGGATTCCCTCGCGGCGCTTGCGAACTCTCCGCCACGAGCCCCGGAAAACACTCTCACCCACTCGCGATAGTAGGGCGACGGTAACGTGATGGCAACGTTACGAATGTCATTGGACCAAACGCGCGCGTGCGCGAACATCAAGTACAGCTTCTGCGGGTTGTGAGCACAGATTCGAGTCCAAAGCAACCGCGAAGAAAGTAAAAGCAGAAGCAGTAACGAGGACGAACAATGAGGAAGGAAGAAAAAGAAGAGGAAGACGAACAGCCCGGTCCCCGGTTCTACGACGGCTATCGTATCTCTAGGACTGGAGCGCTATGGCTGCAGCGCTATGACTGCGGCGTTCGAAAATCTGTCCATGCGGCCACGCTAACCGGCCCTCAATGCCAAAGGTAACCCCATGGACGGCTCACAACGCGCCGTAATCGCCAGGCTCTCATGAGCTTTTCATTCAATGTTCATGCGCCCTGGCGCACTTTCCGTGTTTACCGGAGACCCCCGGCGGTGACCATCGTACCTACACCGTCGTTCCTTGCCTCCTCCCCTGCCAGCTGGCAACATGCCAATTGAAATCTCGCGGAGGAGTTTTCCCTGTATGAAACGTATATCAACAGTTTTGGCCTTGCTTGTCGCCGCTATTGCGCTGTTGTCGATCAGCTGCGGCACCTCAGACTCCCTGAAGTCGCTCACCCTCAGTGCCGCAGGCGCCACCAGCGGTGGCACATACAACCTGAACGGCGTTGACGGCACCCTGCAGCTTCAGGTCACCGCCAACTACAACAGCGGCAAACTCATCGACGTCACCAATGCCTCCACCTACACCGTGACGACCTTGGGCGCCGACCAAGACGGTTTTGCGCTGCCGGCTTTCGGTCCCACTTCTGTGACCATCAGCCCGACCGGCATGATGACGACTATCGAAGACATTTGCACCTGGACCGATATCTACGTGCAGTCCTCACCGTCCAGCCCGCCCGCCCCGGCCGTTCCGCCTGTCTGGGCTCTCCTGGGCTACTATCAGGTCACTGCGACTTACCGTAATTTCACCTCTCAACCCGTCGGCATCGGCGTAGGCTCGGCCACCAGCAAAGACTCTCCCGACGGTGGCTGCGGCCCCTCGTAGTCGAACCGAGTCGCCATTACAGAATCGTGCTCACCAGAGTGCAGCCCCTCCGCGGGCTGCACTCTGTTTTTTGCACTCCTGCAAATCCTTCGCGAACCAGCCTTCGCCGACCTAGCCTTCGCGAACCACCCTCGCTCGTTCAGCCTTCCTGGGTTTCCGCGGGCCCAATTTCCGCGGGTTGAGTCTCCGCGGAAACGAGCAGCAGAGTCCCTGGGAGTCGCGAACCGTATCGTCCACGTAAGCTCAACTGCCAGCGTCTACCCCGAACGCCATAACGCACGCGAGACGCTGGAGATATGCGTAGGCATCCGCTCCTCGGGCTGCACTTCTTTTTTTGGAGAATGCCCCACCCTTGTCTCCAGCGCTGTTGCGAGATAGGGCCGGGATTTCGACCTGGAGGCCGGAAAGAAAAAAGAAATACGAGGGCTGGTGCGATGGGAATTCCGTGTTCGACTGCCTCTAGAAGACTAGAAGCCCTTGTTCCCGCTCGATGGGGTGAAATGCAGAGTGAAGGAATATCCCGGCAGAGTCACAGGAACGCTGTAGTCCGCCGCCACATACACCGCAAGCGATCCCGGCGTTCCGATCCGCTGCACCGTGACGTTCTCCGGGGCCAGGGTAATCGAATGTTCCTGCGCCTTCTTGATCACTTGAGCAACAAGCTCGTCGTCGGTAGTGTGCGGATTCGAGCCGCCCGTCACCGCCACCGTCTTCAAATCGTCCTCAAACGAATAATTGCCCAGATACGGAGGCGCGACCTGAAACAGCACATAAATTACGGCGATGATCACCAGAAACCCGACGATGGCCTTGATTGTTCCCATGTCCCACAATCTGCTCGGCCAGGAAGGCGGGGTCTTACCCCGTCCGGCCGAGCAACTCCTGAAAATGTTCCACGATCGCCGTGATCTTAACATCGCGAACTTCGCGAGTCGAGCGCAGAACCACTTCCACGGTACCTTCGGTAACCTTGTTTCCGACCGTGATTCTAAAGGGGATACCGACTAAATCGGCGTCCTTAAATTTCACTCCCGGCCGTTCGTTCCGGTCATCGAGAATCACATCGAATCCCGCCCCCTCCAGCCGCTTCGCAATGTCCTCCGCAGCCGTTCGCACCGCCTCATCTTTCACATTGACCGGCGCAACCACAATCTCAAACGGCGCAATCGACGCCGGCAGCCAAAACCCGTTCTCATCGTTCGACTGCTCCACCGCCGCCGTCAGAATGCGCTCAATCCCAATCCCATAGCACCCCATGATCGGCATCACTTCCTTGCCGTTTTTATCCAACACCCGCAGCCCCATCGACTCCGAATAGCGATATCCCAGCTTGAAGATGTGCCCAATCTCCACCGCCGTATCAATCCGCAAAGCCGCGCCGCAATTCGGACAAGCCTCGCCCGCAGTGACGCTTCGCAAATCCACATACGCCGTAGGATGAAAATCTTTTCCCGGCGTCAGATTCTTCAGGTGATAATCCTCTTTATTCGCGCCCGCAATCAGATTTGCCCGCCCCTCAAGCGCCGTATCGACGAACAGCACCGGCTTATCCGCATCCTTCTTCCGATCCCGAGCCCACTCAATCCCCACCGGCCCCAAATATCCCGCCGGAGATTTAAACAACGCCTTGATCTCCGCCTCGTCCATCGGCCGAGACACCGCTCCCACCGCCCCATTCAGCTTGGCCTCGTTCAGTTGATGATCGCCGCGCATCAGTACCACAATCGCGCGCAGCTTCACCTTGCCCGTCTTCTCGTCTTTCTTATCCAGTATCGGCTCCTCCGCCATCAAGGCCAGGGTCTTGATCTTGTTCTTCGGCGACACCCCTAAAAACTTCGCCACCTCTTCAATCGTCTTCTGCCCTGGCGTGTGCACTTCCAGCGGCTTCCCATCACCCTCCGCCGCAAGGTCTCCCCACGCCTCCAGCTTGGACGTTGCCTTCTCCATGTTCGCCGCGTAATTACACCCATCGCAGCTCACAATCTGATCTTCGCCCGCCGGAGTCCGCACCATAAACTCATGCGATTCCTTCCCGCCCATCGCCCCTGAGTCGGCCTCGACCACCATGTACTTCAACCCGCACCGGTCAAAAATCCGGCAATAGGTCTCGAAATGTTTCTTGTAAGAAACATCCAGCCCCGCCGCATCAATGTCGAACGAATACGCATCCTTCATCATGAACTGCCGCACCCGCAACAGCCCCGACCGCGGCCGCGGCTCGTCACGAAACTTCGGCGCAATCTGGTACCAGATCTGCGGCAGCTGCTTGTAGCTCCGCAATTCTTTCAAAGCAATAGAAGTCATGACCTCTTCTTCGGTCATTCCCAGCACCATGTCGGTGCCCTTGCGGTCCTTCAACCGGAACAAGTTATCGCCCATCAGCGCATAGCGTCCGCTGGCCTCCCAAAGCTCCCGCGGATGCAGCGCCGGCAAATAAAACTCCTGCCCAATCCGGTCCATCTCCTCGCGGACAATCCCCATGATCTTGTTAAACGAGCGATTCCCAAGAAAAAGGTAGGAGTAAATCCCGGCCGCCAGCTGCCGAATATACCCCGCCCGCACCAGAAATTTATGCGAAGCCACCTCAGCATCCGCCGGCGCCTCGCGCAACGTAGGAATAAACGATTCAGACCATCGACGCATAAGTTTTGAGTACCGTGTAACGAGTCGCGGCCACCGAGCAACAGGCGCTCGCTGACTCTAGAGTGGAATGAAATATTGTAGCAGCGAGCTTCTTTGACTGGTCTTCAACCCCTGCTAGAATGAGCGCAGCACCTATGTCAAAGTCTCGCTACCACTACAACATCATGCTTCGCCCCGAACCAGAAGGCGGCTACACAGCGTTGGTTCCCGCGTTACCAGGATGCGTCACTTACGGTCGCACGGTAGACGAAGCCCGAGAAATGGCGAGAGACGCCATCTCCGGCTACATCGCGAGCCTTCGAAAGCACAAGGATCCCATTCCAACCGACGACAACACACTGGTCGCCTCTCTAGATCTCGAGTATTCCCGTTGAGATCTTGCCCCTGTCGGCTGACTTGACGTACTCACTCTTCCTCGTTCTGAATAACCGTTCTGGTTTTCTATTTTGACTAGCCGCCCTTCGCTCGTTGTGTCACTCTAATCCCCAGCAGAAAAACGACAATGCCGAAGCTCCCCGCCACAAAGCCTCGCCAAGTCATCCGCTTCCTGGAGCAAAACGGATTCGTCCTCGACCACGCATCTGGCAGCCATTTCGTCTTCTACCATCCCACCACCCCGAGCAGTCGTTCCCAGTCACAATCGCGACCTGCCCAAAGGCACCTTGATATCGTTGTACGGGAAGCGGGGTTCACCCGCGAGGAGTTGCTCGACTTCTTAGCGGGACGATGAAATTTGCCTACTCGACACTCATCCCGCCAACTGCTTCAGTATCTCTTTCCCCAGCTTCTGCGCCTCGCCGAAAAACTTCTGATACTCCACAAACAGCCGGTTCAACTCCAAAGCTTTATCCGTCGACGGATGCTTGCGCAGAATCATGTCCCGCACATGCACCGGGTTCGGCAGGGTCGCATCCTCAGTCAGTTCTTCCAGCGCCGTATTGGGATCGTAGTGATACATGGAATTAATTCATTGAAAGATTGAATCATTGACTCATTGCAGACCCAACTCTCAAGCTCCTTTGTTTTGTTTGGCCGTGTGCAGCGACGCTGCACAAACGGCGAGCAGTTCATTGGCCTCTTTGAGCAGAAGCAAAAGCTTTTCTGATGAAACAACTCCCGTGTCCCCAAGAAACTCGAGCCAGAAAACGGTTTCATCGGCTTCCTCGACCACAATGTTGATCTTTGAAATGAACTCTGCCTTCGATCGGGATCGACACACCGCACGATAATTAGCCGCGACTGACGTGCCCGAACGCAGCAACTGCTTTCCAATCACATCACCCTCGCGCGTCCGGGGCAATGACCGGACCACACTCACAATCCGAATCGCAAACTGCTTCGTCCGCAGTTTCATCGCCTCGGCCTGCTCCAGCTTATTCATCGCTCTTCAATGATTCAATGACTCAATCTCTCAATGATTCAATTCCTAAACCAGTTCCGTTCTCCACAGATCATGCAAATGCACGATCCCTTCCAGCTTCCCAGCTCCATCCACGACCATGAGCGAAGTAATCTTCTTCTCTTCCATCAAAGCCAGCGCCGTCGCCGCAAATTCTCCCGCCCCAATCGTCTTCGGACCGCGAGTCATCGCCTCGCCCGCCGACAAATCCATCACATCCTTCCCGCGCTTTTCCAGCAGCCGGCGCAAATCCCCGTCGCTGATAATCCCCACCAGTTTCCCGCGCTCCACAACTGCCGTTACGCCCAGCTTCTTGCGCGACATCTCATAAATCACGTCCGCCATTTTCGTCTGCGGCGTCACCCTCGGCAAAGCGTCGCCCGCGTGCATCAAAGCTTCCACCCGCGCCAACCGCTTCCCAAGCTTTCCCCCAGGATGCAGGTTAGCAAAGTCCTCTTCCTTGAATCCGCGCCGCTCGCTCAAAGTCACTGCCAGCGCATCCCCAAGTGCCAGCATCGTAGTCGTTGAAGCCGTCGGAGCCAGCCCCAGCGCGCAAGCCTCCTCCGCAATCGAACAATCCAAAGCCACATCCGCCGCTGCTGCCAAAGTCGAAAATGTGGAGCGGACACTCCTGTCCGCAGCGTTGGACTTTTCTTTCTTGCCGGCGCCCGGCAACGCAACGGCTGCCCCACCCTTCGTGATTTTCGAAGGGTGGGAGCCTCCGCAAACCTCATCCCCCGTCATTGCAATCAGCGGCACGCGCAGCCGTTTGATCGTCGCCAGCAACGCCAGAATCTCCTCTGTCTCGCCGCTGGCCGAAAGCGCGAGCACAACATCGCCACGCACCACCATCCCTAAATCCCCGTGCAGGGCTTCTACCGGGTGCAAATACAATGCCGGACTCCCCGTCGAACTCAGCGTCGCCGCAATCTTTCGCGCAATCAGACCGCTCTTTCCCATCCCCGTCACCACCACCCGCCCCGCACACGAAAACATCAACTCCACGGCGCGTTGAAACGCCGCCGCCATCGGCCCCGCGATCCGGTCCGCCAGAGAGCGCAGGGCTTCCGCCTCAATGCGCACCACTTTCTCGCCAATATTTTTCATTTCAATTAGAGAATCCGACCACTCAGACCGATCAGAAATGATCTTCGCTGGCCACCGGCGTAACCGCCTTCTGACCCAGAACCGCCAACCCCCGCGCCTGGATCACGCGATCCCACGGCCCTGCCTGCCAGTTATCCCGCGTCTTGGTCACGAAGCGCCATGGCGGAAGTGTCAGCATCAGGTTGCGCGCCGTCGCATGCACATACGGTTCATACATCGCCCGCAACTTCGTCAACTTGTCGCGCGCTTTTTCATCGTTCTGCAAGCGCAACCCTGCCGCTGCCAGCGCCTCGCGCAACGCATCGAACTCCGCATCCGGCAGGCGCTCTGCCGCCGTCGAATCGTAACGCGCATTCACCACTTGCGCCAGATCCACCGCCGCATGCCGCCCCATGGCAAACGTCAGCTTGGCCTGCCCCGGATGCACTCCCTCAATGCCGGCGACGATCAGCGAAGTCACATCCAGCATGGTGGTCAGCGCTCCCAGCCACGATTGATTACTATGCTGCGAGCGAAAAAACGTCAGCACCGGATACGAAAGCTGACTCTCCAACAACTCCGCCGACCAGCGCTCCCACTCCCGCAAAACCTCATCCAGAACTTTCTGGTCTACGCCCGGATCATCCGACCGTCCTGCCAGCCGTACCAGCAATTCTGCCGCCGACGGTGGCGATCCCGCCCGCGCATCCAACATCGATATCTGAATCTCGCGCCGCGAAAACGACGCATACACCACCGGAATGTACCCGATCACCACTCCCAGAAACGCGAAGCCCATCCCCGCTTCGAAAACCGAAAGCGCCCGCGCCGCCGGAGAAGTCGGCACAATATCGCCGTAGCCCAGCGTGAAGAAAGTCTCTCCGCTGTGATAAACAATCTTGCCGAACGTGAGCGGCTCTTTGTTGAGCTGTTCGTGTCCGCCAATGCCATACTGCACCAGAGCGAAACCAAGGATCAGCCCGGAAGCCCAAAATCCCAGAAGCAAGATCAACGACAGCGGCCCGAAATACCCAAGGAAATTCTGCTGCCGCGCCGTTGTCTTAATGCGCCGGGCGGCATCCCGCCACGGAATCCAGGTCTTGCGGTAAAACCACGCGGTCAGTCTGAAATGGCGCAGCACCCGCCGCGGCAGCACCACCGTCTCAAACGCATCCAGCAGCACCACTCCGATGATGATGACGCCAAACACCGCCGCAACAATGCTGTCGTGGAAAATCATGACGAGTGCAATTGTAGATGCGTCGAAAGAGTACCAGATTCGTTCAGCCTGGCGGGAGAGCGGGTGGGTGGCCCATTCTAATCTCGCCGTTCTTTGGCGAGATTAGAGTGGGGATTTCCATCTACTGCGGATTAGCCGGCGTCTGTGCCGGAGTCTGCGCGGGCGCAACCTGCGTTTGCCCCGCTGCCGGTTTCGCGGCCGTCCCGGCCGGAGCAGCAGGCTTCGGCGGAACTTTCTTCTTCACCGGCGGCTTCTTCACGGGCGGAGCGTTGTCGTCCACCACGGTCTTCTTCGGCGGCGCCGCCGGAATCGCCGCCTGGGCCGTCTTCAGGTCCGTCCGCAGCCGCACAATCTCCGCTTCCTTCGCCGACGACAAGTTTTCCATCCGCTGCGCCAACTGCTTCCGCGTAGTTTCAAAACCGTTCAGATCGTTCGCCACTGCCTGCAGGTCGTCTTTCGATCCGAACGCGCCCGTCCCCTCCACCACCGTCCCCAACACGTCATACAGCGCATCAAGATTGCGATACAGTTTGAACGTGGCCGGCAAATCCTCGGGCGCAGCCCGCAACTCCGCAATAATCGCCGGCAACGCCTCCTGCAGGTTGCGCTGAATCGAATCCACATTCGCCAGCGACTGCTTTTTCGTAGCCCCATCAGTCTTCCAGCGTTCAATGCGCAGCTTCCCCAGGTCGGCCTGCGTACTCTTCGATGTGGTTTCCAGTTGCGCCAATATTCCGTTGAGCTGCGTGACCGAAGCATACGAAACCGGCTCCGCACCCTGCGCAGATGCCCCACCAGACGCCGCGTTCGAGGGGCTCCCAGCCGCCGGACCAGATTGCCCTAGCGCGGCCATGCACATTAAAGGAGATAGAAATAACGAAAAGAGAGAATTACGTTTCATTGTTTCGGACGTTGGCTTTCGCGAACACAGCATACTACAAAGACCGTCCAGCAACGACCGGCCAACTGTTCGGCGCGCATCCCGCATCAACAACCACGAGCGAACGATTCGACTGCAAGCCAGACGATAGCCGATAATTTAAGCGATTCGTCATCGTCAAGACTAAAGACTAATAAAGACTAATGTTGGTAAAGACAAATGTTCCTGAAACTCCCAAGACATTCCCGGCGACCGTTCTGTTGGCGAGTTGCGCTCTCCATCGTGCTCACACTCCTGCTGGCCCTACCCGCGCTTTCCGCCCAGCAACTCGCCCGCCGCCTCATCCTGAAAGACGGCTCCTTCCAGTTGGTCACAAAATATGAAGTCAAAGGCGACCGCGTCCGCTACATGAGCGCCGAACGCGATGACTGGGAGGAACTCCCCACCTCGCTGGTTGACTGGCCCGCCACCGAAAAGTACGAGCGCGACCGCGCCGCCGGAGAATCCGCCCCCGAGGCCGTGCAACTCGACAAGGAAATCGAACACGAAAGCGAACTCGCCGAAGCCAAACTCCCGCAAGTCGCCCCCGGGCTCCGCTTGCCCGAAGATTCCGGCGTATTTCTACTCGACAATTTTCAGGGCGAGCCGCAAATAGTCGAAGTGCAGCAGACCGCCGGCGACGTCAACCGCAACACCAAAGCCAACATTTTCCACGGCGCCCTCAGCCCCATCACCGGCGTCAAGCAAAGCATCGAACTCCCAGGCGCCCACTCCCCCGTGCACTCCCACGTCGATGTTCCTTCGCTCTACATCAATATCGACAATGCTCCCGACCACCCCGACTCAAACTCCATCACTCAGGATTCGGTCCGTCCTCCTCAAACCTCCCAGCAACCTCAGCAACCTCAGCAAGCCCTCGTTCCCTTCAACCGATTTCGCATCGTCCGCGCCGAAGTCAAAGGCGACAAACGCATCCTCGCCCAAGTCAAACGCGAAGCCGCCGGCAAGGTCAGCGGCAAGATCACCGACGACCAGCACGTCGTCAAAACCACGATCACCAACGTCACCGGAGGCTGGCTGAAACTCACCCCCACCGAACCTCTGGCCCCTGGAGAATACGCCCTGGTAGAAATCATCGGCCAGGAAGGCGCGCTGGGCAAAGAAGGTATGAACCTCTACGTCTGGGATTTCGGCGTCAACCCCAAAGCCCCCGCCAACGCCAATCCCTGGAAACCCACTCCCCCCGACCCGAAACCAGACCCTGCAGCGAAGCCAAATTGAAATCAAAATTCTCGGGGTCCAAGCCGGAAGCAACCAATCGCCAGCCGCGGAGCGGCGAACGAACTTAGCCCAGCGCTTCAGCGCTGGGTAGGCACCAGGAAAATTGGAGTGAGTCCCGGAGCGACGAAAGAAAACAACTTCCAAACTCGAAAGGTGTTGAAAAGCTGAGAGCTGAGCCAAGAGCTAAAAGCTAAGCTAAGAGCCAAGAGCTGCTCTTCTACTCCTTCAACATCCCTCTCTGCGCAATCCCAATATTATCCCGCGAGGAATTCTTCACCACATACATCATCCCATCCGCCTGCCGGATCACATCATGTGCCGTGCGCGCGTCATGCGGATACGTCGCCAGCCCAATCGATGCCCGCACATTCAGATTGAGCCCTTCATCCCGGCAAAAAGAACTAGCCCGCAACCCGTCGCGCAACCGCTTAGCCACCACCAGCGCTTGATCTTTACTGGTCTGCGGCAGAAGAACGACAAATTCATCTCCGCCATAGCGAAACGCAAAATCAATCAGCCGCAACTGCGCCTTCACCAGATATCCAATCTCCGCCAGCAGTTTGCTCCCAATCAAATGCCCATGCGTGTCGTTGACCGACTTGAAATGATCGAGATCAATAAACAGAATGCTGAATTCATATCCAAATCTCGACGACCGATAGACTTCAGTCTCCAGCGTCTTATAAAGATGCCGCGCGTTATACAGCCCCGTACAGTCATCCGTGATGGTCAGTTCCTGAATCTTCTCCACCCAGCGCGCGTTCTCAATGGCAATGGCGGCGTAATCGCACAGCGACTGCAAAAAGAACAACTCCGGATCCTTAAACCGCTCCATGTCGACGTTGACCAACTGAATCACGCCCAGCACGCGCAGCTTCGACCGCAGCGGCACGCAGATCACCGACCGCGTCTGCCACTTCGTCGCGTCATCCACGCGGCTGGCAAAATCCGGGTCCGCGCTCACATCCGGCACCACCCGCGCCTCGCCATGCTTCGCCACCCAACCCGCAATCCCCTCGCCCACTTTCAGCCGGACATTTTTCAGTGCCTCAGCTTTATCTCCCACCGCGATCGCAAAATAAAGTTCGTCGCGCCCTTCATCCACCATCAGCAGCGACCAAGTATCGGGACGGAAATACTCCGCCATCTTGTCCATGATGGTCTGCAGAATGGAGTCGAGGTCGAGCGACGACGTGAGCGCCTTGGCCACATCGTGAAAGATCGTGAGTTCCTGGTTCTGGCGCGTCAATTGAGTGCCGGCCTCAGGCATGAAAATCCGTGTTCCTCGCTCGATGGGTGGCGTTGAAAAAATTATATTCGTCACTTTCGTACACCGGCAATGAACGTTGGTAACGGGTACCCCTAAAGCCAACCGCATCAGTACTTTCCATGTGGAGGGACACTCTCATCCGCTGCCTTTGACTTTGCTCCTTACCTCCTGAGCATCGTTCTAAGCCTTCACCCCCCGTCATCCGCCCGCACTGCCAACTCTTTGTCATTCCGACAACCGAGCGAACGCGAGGGCCAGAGGAACCTGCTTTTCCTTCGCCGTAGCCACGCCAGAAACCCGGCCAACACTTCCCAAACCCTTCCAACCCCAACTGGCGTATTCTTGAAACGACAACCATGAACCCTTACACCCTGACTCTCTTCTCCCTCGCCCTGTCCCTCTCAGCCGTCGCGCAAACCACCGCCCCCGACCCGAAATCCATCCCCGTCATCGACGGCGGCATCGGCGCCTGCTCTGTTGACTTCACCGTCACCGATCCCAACGGCGCCCCCGTCTACGCCGCCACCATCAAGGTCCACATCGCGTACGGATTCATGTACCTGCGCAAACTCGACCTCCAGGTCGGCACCAACGCCGACGGCAAAGCCCGCTTCACCGGCCTTCCCGACCGCACCAAGAACGGCCTCTTCTTCGAAGCCTCCTCAGGCGACCGCACCGCCCAAGCCTTCGACGATCCCGCCACCACCTGCAAAAACCAATTCACCGTTACCCTCCGCAAAAAACCTTAGCAGTCCGCTCAACCCTGCACACAGACAAAGACAAGCGCGCGCACCCGTGGAACCGGAACCATTAAAGTTGTCACTCCCACCTCCACGCTCCGCAGCAACGCAGCATTCCAAGTCCTGCCCTAACCGGCTGGACGGGTGCCCCATTTCTCGCGCGCCCTGTGCGCGAGAAGTGGGGATTTTCACCTTAGATTCCGGTCTCAACAAGCCACCACCACAAGGCTGCCTCACCCTTCGCTTTTCGAAGGGTGGGATCCCGCGCTGCCAGCGGTGACCCTGACTGAAGACCACCGTGAGACGGTTACCCCCGTCTAGACCTCTCGGGTAGTGGCACCCCGACCCCGCTTGTCCTATGATGTTCCCAATACGCGGCGAGCAAAGTGGGCGAATTCGGCAATAAATTCCGCAAAGAGCGCGAGAAAAAAGCTCTCTCCCTCGATGACGTTTCCCACGTCACCAAGATCGGCTCGCGCATGCTCCAGGCCATCGAAGAAGAACACTTCGATCGCCTCCCCGGCGGCATCTTCAACAAAGGCTTCATCCGCACCTACGCCAAGCATCTCGGACTCAACGACGACGAAGCCATCGCCGCCTATCTCGCCTGCCTGCGCCAGACTCAGATCGATGCCCTTGCCCAGATTGACGCCCAGACTGATGCCCAGATCGCAGCCCAGAAAGTCCGTGAACCCGAACGCCGCCCCGGCCAATCCCGCACCGCCGCGCCGCAAAAGCCCGGCTTAACCAAGCCTGGCTTAGGTAAGTCCGGCCAACCCGCATCCAGTAAGCGCAATAAAGCGAATGGGAACCAGCCCGCCGCAAAACACCAAGCTCCAGCACAGCTCGAGGAACTCCCCGAACTGCAGCTACCCCGCGCCGAAGACGTTCGCCCGCGGCGAAGAGATTTTGGGAACTCCGGCCCCGAAATTCCCTGGCGACTGATAGCCGTCACCGCTGTGGTACTCATTCTCGCAACCATTCTCTGGACCCGCCGATCCCACCGGGCCCATGCCTTCGCCTTCACTTTATCTCGGCCGAGTCCGGCACAATCCGCGCCTGCCGCCGCCCCAGCCTCCGCGAATCCTTCGTCTACTTTGCCGTCCACGAATCCGGCGACGAACTCGGCGCAGCGAAGTACTTCGACTCCCCAGCCGCAACTGCGATCTGCATCCGCTTCGGCAACTCATCCTCCCGCGCTCGCCCCCGCCTCCGCACCTTCGTCTGCCAACAACTCTGCCAACAACAATGACAACGGTGCCGGCAGCAACCACGCCAGCGTTCCGCCCTCACAGAAAGCTCCGCCCTCACAGAAATCGAACCTTGCTCCATCGAACCTTGCTCCGTCGGAGAAAACCCCCAGTTCTCTTGCTCTTGTCATCCGCGCTACGGAAACTTCCTGGATCTCTGTCCTCGCTGACGGCCAGCCCGTCAGCCACGAAACCCTGATCGCCCCCGCGCGCACCTCCGTCCGCGCCGACCGCGAAATCATCGTCAAAGTCGGCAACGCCGCTGGAGTCGCTTTCCTCTGGAACGGTCAGGACGTTCCCCCGGACGGCGCCGAAGCCGAGGTAAAAACCTATGTCTTCGACTCCACCGGCATGCGCTCCGCCTCCGCAATTCCACCACCGGCGCAATAGCCCATGCGGAGCACAAATGACGTGAAGCACAAATGTGGAGCGGACACTCCTGTCCGCTGCCTTTGTTCAACCTCACCTCCTCTTCTTGTCATTCCGACCCCCGAGCGAACGCGAGGGCCGGAGGAATCTGCTTCCCGCCTCGTCGCATGAAGACACAGAAAGCTGTCGACGCCACGACGGGGGTTGGCCGACCCACGGCACGGGATGCCCCACCCGTGGCAGTTTCACGGGTGGGCCGCTGCGAACCCTCCCTGCCTGTTCATCTTTCACAGAGAAATCTTCGCGTTGAGGGGTGGTTACGGAGCACCCGACGTTAGGCTTATAGCGAACGCGGCGCGGTTCTGGTCAATGAGACCCGAAAATGCGGAGCTACACATGCGCCAAGCCCCCTGACCCCATCGCGGCCCACCCGTGAAACCCCCACGGGTGGGGCATCCAGTTCGTCGCAGACTCGACAAAATACATCGGCTGGGCCAGCCCCCCCGGGTTTCAAGCCGGAGCCGGAACGGAAGAAACTTGTCGTATTCTTAGTGAACGAAAGCAGGGGGCAGATCACGAAGTGACAAACTTGGATCTCAGAAAGCGGAGCGGGCTTGAGTTGTTCTGTCTGTCATTCCTCGCTCTCTTCCTCGAATTGATGGTGATTCGCTGGGCGCCTGCGGTCGTACGACTGATCGCCTATTACGCCAATCTGATATTGATCAGTTCGTTCCTCGGCCTGGGCGTGGGAGCGATTCTCGGAAAAAAAAGAAAGTCGCTCTTTGGATGGCTGCCCGCGTTGCTGCTGATCAACGTGGTGTGGCTGTTGATCGCCCATTTCATCACGCTACCGACTACTGCGTCAGAGAGTAGGTTCTATACACCCTCTCCTCAACTCGTGCGCTACGTAAGCCTGGTCGGTATTTTCGTCAGCAACGCAATCGTGTTCGTACCCCTTGGGCAGCGGATCGGATCGATCTTCGAAGCTCTCCCGCCGTTGCTGGCTTATTCCTGGGACTTGGGCGGCAGCCTTGCGGGGACGCTGTGTTTCGGGTTTTTTTCGTTGAACTACTTTTCGCCAACGCTGGGAATGGCTTTCGTGGCTTGCGCGATT
>JBEKRY010000060.1:0-21506 GCA_049517555.1 Candidatus Sulfotelmatobacter sp.
TTGCGCCGTTGATGACCAGCATCGGAGCGTTTTTTTGTTGGTCGAGGAGCGGACGCCGCGAGAACTGTTGCACTGCCTCCATAAATTCCGGAGTGGACGGCTCTTTGTCGAAGCCCATGTCGTTGCCGATGATGCCCGGCATGCCGAAGGGCAAATTCCCCGCGTTTTCTTTTCCCCAAGCCTTTTCAATCGGTCCGCCAAGCACGATTGCGGCATCGACCGCGCCCGAAAGCCCTGTCATCGCCGAAAAGTTGCCGCCGAACGAAAATCCGAGATGCGCGACCTTTCCGTTGCCGAGCTTGCGCGCTTCATTCACGATGCCGAGCACGAGTTCGTCACCTTTGACGGAAAGTGGGATCGTACTTTCACCCGTGCCTGCAATGTCGAAGCCCAGGATCGTAATGCCGAGGCGTTTGGCCAATGCCACGTAGATCGCGTGCAGACCCATTTTGTAGGTATCGACGCCGCCGGTGTAAATCAGCACCGGCGCGCTCGCATACTGGCCTGTCACTGAAAACAGATGCACCGGTGTGCTCACAGTTCCGCCTTGATAGGGGATCGCGAGTATTCTGCGCTCGAATTTGACGGGAAAGCTCGGCGCCGCCTTGAGGTAACATTCAAGCTGATTTTGCTGCGCCGTGCGCCGCGCGTCGTTGGCGAGGCAGGGAAATATGGCAAAACCGTAGGCGAACGACGCGAGAAGCGGGTTCCCCGCTTCAAGATATTTTCGCGCGAACGCGGACCATTCGTAAGACCACCCTCCCGGCGCATCTGCCCACATATCCTTGATTGTGGCGCGCATCGTATCGACATCTGCTTTTGGAATGCCGAACCCAATGAACTGGCTGTAACGGTCTTCGAAACTGGCTTCGGGGCGTAGATCATAGGTGTAGCTCATGTTGATCCCTTTCAATCTGCAGGTTGTATTCTTAAGTTAACGGCATAAAATTGCAAAGAAATTTACGGCAGCGGAGTTGCCAGTCTGACATCGACGTCTACGGGAAATCTTTTGACATGAGATTCACTACTTTTCAGTTTGGGGATACTTACCAATTCGGAGAGGACTCCAACAAATCGATTACCCGCCTTTATAAACCAAAAGAAACCGAGTGATCACTCTTTTTTGTTAAGATTTGTCAAGAACGAAGTTGGATGTCAAAAATTTCTAAGGAAAAGCGGCAAGCCCGTCGCGACCAGATCCTAGCCGCTAGCAAGAAGTGCTTCTCCCGTCGATCGCCGGTCTTCACGCTTTCCGGCACTCGCGGGTGACCATGCTTCGCAAGAATGGTGCGCCTGAGGATTTGCAGATGCAGTGGATTGGGCATTCCTCTTTGCGAACAACAGACCGATATCCCCACACCGATCAAGAGTTGGAATATCGCCGTTTGGCTGCAAGCAAGGTGGGATTGAATTTTATTGTTGGACCCAATGGACCCAATGGAAGAGGAACCGAAAGGCTTGCAACTGACTGAAAAGGTTGGTTGCGGGGGGTGGATTTGAACCACCGACCTTTGGGTTATGAGCCCAACGAGCTACCAGACTGCTCCACCCCGCACTTCGATCATAGCAACCGCGCGGAGTGCCGTCAAACCTAGCCTAGGGCCGTTCGATGGTTACTCGGAGAAATCTCCGGCGCAGTGGGTTCAGTGCTGCGTTCATCTCGGCTACCGGGCTTCTCACTTGCTCTCGATTCTTTGCTCACTGCCCACTGCTCACTGCGTCCGGCTGGCGCGACCCTGCCAAACTTAATCATCGCATCTTAATTGCAGACCTCGGCATCCAACATCTATCGTTCGGTTTGGGAATTGTATTGATCGGAAATCGCATTGCTCGGTTTTCGATGAATGCATTCTCAGCGTGCTCTACATCTTGCTAAGTTTCACAAAATCAGGAGGTCTTCTATGGCGAAGAAAGAAGTTCCCGCCGCCCGTCAAACCCCAATCAATGCCCAGCCCCGACTTCACCAGCGTGCCGGCGAGATTCAAGCCTACGGCACGGTCTCACACGGGCTGCCACTTGAGTTGGAGGAGCCGGTTCGGTTGGAAATGACCGAGCAACTGAATCTGTTGCTTGCCGATACCATGACGTTGCGTGATCTCTACAAGAAATCGCACTGGCAGGTCGCAGGGCCCACGTTCTATCAGCTTCATCTTTTGTTCGATAAGCATTACGAGGAACAGGTCGAGATCGTTGACGAGATTGCCGAGCGCATCCAGTTGCTGGGAGGAATTTCGCTGGCCATGGCTGCCGACATCGCCGAGACCACGCGTATCGAGCGTCCGCCGCGCGGACGGGAAGAAGTGCCGGTCCAGCTTTCACGCCTTCTCGACGCGCATCAGATCATCATCGGTCACTGCCGAGAACTTGCGGAACGTTCCACCAAGCTGGGAGATGCCGGTACGAATGACCTGGTGGTCAGCGATGTTCTGCGAGCGAACGAACTTCAGGCATGGTTTCTCGCCGAACATCTGGTCGATGTTCCCCTGGTGAAGGCACAAGAACCGGGCGCGCGAAGGGCCGGCTAGTCGCAAAGCTAGAGGCGGAAAGCTCTAACCACAGAGGAACACAGAGGAACACAGAGAAAACATTAAGGCGCTTCTCCCTCTGTTCCCTCTGTGTCCTCTGTTAGGGGTTAAGCGCTATGCCTTCATATTGTCATGGTCGTAGTATTCGTACCCTGACATGGGTTTCTCGCCGCCTTTTTTCCAGATGCGCGAATCTTCCGGCAGCTTGTTGAGCACTCTCGCCATTTCGCGAATGTGCATGGCGACTGTCCCGCAGCAGGCGCCGATGTAGTTGATTCCCACATCGCGAGCCTGCACGGCATAGTCTGCCATGTCCTTGCGCGTGAGTTGCAGAGGATCCAGCGCGTAAGGAAATTCCGGAAGACTGGTGAAATCTGGCTTGTCTTTCGGCGTGCGATAGGCAACTGGCTGGCACGCCAGATAGCCTGAAACCGCCTTCCGCATCTGCTCCATCGGTCCCAGAATGTGCTGCGGCGGGCGCAGGCAATTCATGCCGACGATGTCGGCGCCTGCGTCAAATAGCGTTTTCGCGGCATCCGCAGCATTCGTTCCCTCGGCGGTCTCATCTTTATTCTCAAAACAGATGGTAACCATCGCCGGCAAGCCGGTTTGCTTGGCGCGCTCCACGGCAATCAGCGCTTCGCCCAGCCAGGAAAAAGTTTCTCCGATAATGAAGTCAACGCCTTCGTCAACCTGAACCGCAAGTTGCTCGTCGAAAGTCTTGCGCACGCGATCGGCGGCGGCGGGACTGCACGGCTCGTACATCCAGGTCAGGCTAATGTTGCCAGCGACCAGACACTGATCCCCGGCGACCTTGCGAGCCACGCGAACTGCGGAGCGATTCAGTTCCTCCAATCGGTTCTCCAGTCCAACGGTAGCGAGCTTATCGCGACTCGCATAGAAAGTGAGCGCCTGCAGCACCTCGGCGCCGGCTTCGCGAAATTCGATGTGCAATTCCCGCAGCGCGTCAGGATATGTCAGCGCTACCTCCGGAGTGAACGGACCTGCGCGCACCCACCCGCGTTTTTCCAGTTCGAGTAAGTACCCGCCGTCGCCCAGCACGGGCCCGTCTTTCAAACGTTCGAGAATGCCTTTCTTCTTGATGCTTGCTTTCATACTGGCTCCTGACAGTTGTTAGTCATCAACAGATTTGTACTGCGCTTTGATCTGGTTCGCGCGCTTACGCCGCGGCCTGTTGCAATCGTCCCTTCTTCCAATCACGCAGCGCCTGATGTGCGCAGTTGCGGCCGGGTGCTCCCGTCACTCCGCCGCCGGGGTGCGCGCCCGCCCCGCAAAGGTAGAGCCCGTCCACCGGAGTTCGATATTGCGACCACCCCGGCACCGGACGCATAAAGAACAGTTGCTCCAGCCGCAAATCGCCGTGAAAGATGTTGCCTTCAGTCAAGCCGTACGTACGCTCCAGGTCGAGCGGCGTAAGAACCTGCCGGGCCACAATCGCTGCCGGAACATTCGGCGCATATTCGGCAATCTTCTTAACGACGCGATCGCCCAGAAGTTCACGCTTCTCGTCCCAATTGCCTTCCCGCAGGTGGTAAGGCACATACTGCACGAAGCAAGTGAGAATGTGTTTGCCCGGCGGCGCCAGCGAATCATCCGCGTTCGACGACACCACGCAGTCGACCCACAATTCTTCCGGGATCTCTCCGAACTTGGCAATGTCGTAGCAGCGCTCCGCAAATGCGAGCGACGGGACCAGGGTGTAGAACGTGCGCTCCAGCGCTGTCGCCTGGGGTGAGGTTCCGGTAAACCGTGGTTCTTCGCTGAGCACCATATTCACTTTGGCGCACGGTCCCTGCATCTTGATGCCACGCACGGCGAACAGAAAATCATCGGGAAGATCTTTTTTATCCAACAATCCAAGAAATGTCCGCTTCGGATCAGCATTCGAAAGAATCATGCGGGCGCGAAACTCCGTACCGTCTTCGAGCACCACGCTGCGCGCTCGGCCATTGCGCACGTCGATGTGTGCCACCGACGCGGATGTGCGAATCTCGACTCCGAGTTTTTTCCCCGCGGCCGCCAGGGCCTGTGTGATCGATCCCATGCCGCCCATCACGTGTCCGTAAAAACCCTGCAGTTCGTGCTCCCCGCCGCTGAGCAGGTGAAATAACAGTCCGATCGCAGTCCCCGGCTGGTACGGCCCGCCATGCTTGCCGTACACGTTATTGGCCAGGAACATGGTCTTCATTTTCTCGGACTCATAGTTGTGATCGAGAAACTCGCCCAGACTGCCGGTGAGGAACGACACCAGCTGCGAAATTTCGGCGCTGGAAATGCCGCGAAACCGTTTGCCCACGCGGAATAAATCCGCCCAGCCCTTCACTGAGGATGTGTCGATCTCCGGCGGTGGCTCCATGAAAAATGGTTGCAAGTAGCGTGCCAGCTTTTTCAGTTGATCGTCGACTTGCACAAACCGCGCTGCATCTTTTGCGGAAATCGTTGAAAATTCCTTTCGCGCTCGCTCGCGATCGACCCACCACGGCACAACATGCCCGTCAGGGAAGGGAACCTGGATCGCCGGATCGCAGGGAATCATGCGCAGGCCATGACTCGCCAGTTGCAATTCAGAAATGACTTCCGGACGCAGCATGCTGGCAATATAAGAAGTGGTCGACACGCGGCAACCGGGCGCGATTTCCTCGGTCACGCAACATCCGCCGACAATCTCGCGGCGTTCCAGCACCAGCGTCGACAGGCCAGCTCGCGCGAGATACGCTGCCGCTGTTAGTCCGTTATGACCGGCCCCAATCACGATCGCGTCGTAACTGGTTTTCGAGCCCGCTTTTCCTGGGTGACTTAAAGTCATCAACTACATCCTGAGTCGAACAACACTAACGCAATTAGCAGTAAAAATGAAGTTGTAATCGATTGAATCCTTCTGTATGCTATCGTGACTTACAGTCACTATATACTTCATGCCCGGAATCTCCAGCAATCGCGCCACTCCGCCCCTCTACCAGCGCCTGGCCCCAGCCCGTCCCCGTTCGGAGGCGAAACGCGGGCGCATCATTGAAGCCGCCACGCAGCATTTTGCCGAGCATGGTTATCACGCCGCGCGGGTCGGTGACATCGCCGTCACACTCGGAATTGCCAAGGGCTCCATATTCCAGCACTTTGGCAGCAAAGATGGACTGTTTTTCGAAGTCTACAAGCGTTCCGTTCGCTCTTTCGCCAAGTATCTGGATGCGCCCGCGGAAACTCGCCAGGCTGGCTTCTTCGAGGTGTTGCGCTACTGGCTGGTGCGCACCGAGCACCTGGTGCACGAAGATTGGATTCCTTATCGGATTTCTCTGCTGGGAAATTACGGCACAGATTTCGTGTTAAAGCGCGAGATCAATCGTTTCCTCATCAGCGAAGATCCCTATGGCACCGTGAGCTTTGTCCGCTTCGGATTGGAGCGGCACGAATTGCGCAAGGACCTCGACATCGAGATGATTGTGTCGATTCTGGATTGGATGATGGAGCGCTTTCAGGATGCGCTACTCACCGCCGAACTTGACCCGGGGTTATTCCGCCGCCAGGGCGAACTGGCCGAGAAGAAAGAAGCGCGGATCCAGCAGTTTCTCGACGTGTTGCAGCGAGCCATTGGCGTTGTGGCCGCAGATCCCGCCCCCAGAGCGCGTCCACAGTCACGCGGAAATCTAACCCGGCGGAAAGTGAAATAGTCTTGCCCGACTTGCGGTAGCATGGAACTTCCGAATGCAGCGTTTGGAATTCGGCTCATTCAAGCGAGAGCATAAATATGCCGGCTTCTATCGAACAAATTCTTTCCACCTATAACGATCACGCCCCGCTGTCGGAGGCTTCGACCATCCCTGCCCCTTGGTATGTCGATCCCCGCATCGCCGAACTCGAGCGGCTCAATGTCTTCAGTAAGACGTGGCAGCTTGTCGCTCGTACCGACCAGTTGCAGAAGCCGGGAGAATTCATCGCCACGCGCCTGGCCGGAGAGCCGGTTGTCGTCGTGCGCGGAAACGACGGCACACTGCGCGCGTTCTACAACGTATGCCGGCATCACGCAGCGGCAGTTGTAACCCAGGCCTGCGGACATGCCGAGATTTTGCAGTGTCCTTACCACGGCTGGAAATACGGTCTGGACGGGACGCTCAAGGGTATGCCCGAGTTCGATGGCGTGCAAAACTTTGATCGTGCTGAGAACGGCCTGGTTCCCATCCGCGTTGAAACCTGGGAATGTTTTGTGTTCGTGAACCTTGACCCGCAAGCCGCGCCCTTGCTGGAATTTCTCGGTGGTCTGGTGGAACGGGTTGCGCCGCTAGGCATCAGCAAGCTCCACTACTTCGACCGCCGCACCTACGACATCCATTGCAACTGGAAGGTCTACGTCGATAACTTCCTCGACGGCGGATATCACGTTCCGCACCTGCACAAGGGATTAAGTTCCGTCCTCGACTACAAGCAGTACACCATCGAAAACGAAGATCGCTACTGCCTGCAATCCAGCCCCATGGTTGCCTCCGACGAAGATGCCGCCACCGGCGCCACGCGCAAAGGGGACCGCGCGAGATATTTTTGGCAGTATCCCAATTTGATGATCAATTGTTATGAGGGATACATGGACACGAATTATGTCATCCCCGTGGACGCAGACCATTGCACGGTGATCTTCGACTTCTATTTCAGTGATGTGAGCGAAGCGGCGCGCGCCTATAACACTGAGTCGGTGAATGTCGGCAACCGCGTGCAGGACGAAGACCTCGGCATTTGCGAAGACGTGCAGCGCGGACTGAAGTCACGCGCCTATGGCGCCGGCCGGCTTTCCGTGCGGCGCGAAGCGGGCGAGCAGCTATTCCACCAGTTGCTCGCTGCCGACCTGAAGACGAATCCCGTACCCTCAATCGCGGCAGCTGATTGAGCGCTCAAACTATTGGCATTCAAACTATTGATGATCGCGGGGAATCGTCTCCTGCCAGGTCTTCGATTTGATCATCTGCCCGTCTTTCAGCAGTTCGCGTGTGTACTTGTAGTAAAAATTCTTCCGATCTGTAGTCACCAGGAGATGCCCGCGCCACACCAGCGTGCGTCCCTTCAACGCAAACACGCTTTCCGCATCCCCACGCACTGAGCAGGTTTCCGGATGAGCGTCATCGGCGTCGTACGTGAGATTCTCGAAATCATTTTCCGTGCCCCATGGATACTCGTAGCCGTCCTTGCCCTTCCAGTGAACAGTAGTTTTCTGGCGGGCCTCATCGCGCTCCACCGTCCACTCGCCGGGCCAGGGAAATCCTTCGTTCTTGATGTCGGTACGTTCCTCGGAAGGCTGAGGCGCCGAAAATTCCGGTGTCGCTGCGCCCTGCATTGGAACCACAGGAAGGACGATCCGCGATCCGTCTGCGCCACCGAGTTCAAGCGAGGTCGTCATCGCATACGGCGTGGGAAGCACCATCGGCCACAACGAATTTGAGATCGCGATCCGAATGCGATGGCCTTTCGGAAACACCCACGAAGTCAAATGCATTTCAATGTCCAACGGATAGACCTTTTCCAACTCCAGATCGCGCGGCTCGGTCATCGACTCCCGTTGCGCGCCATTCAAGCCCGCGCCCGTAATCTGCGTGACGGTCCCGTCAGGTGCGACATCGGAAAGCCGCGCAAACCAATCCGCCAGCGGCGCGGTCGCGGAGGCTCGTAGCAGCGCGTGCGGACGCCCGAGAATCGCCACCTCATGCTCGAGCGGCGCGGAATCATAGACCAGGCTGAACGCGTCCACCGGCCGGGGATCGCTCAACAACTCTCCCCACCAGAACCCAGCCTCCACGCCGACGGTTGGAATGTACTTCAGTTGGTGCGTCGCGCGAGCCGCGGAGGAACTCTCCAGCGTGTGATTTCCCTGCAGAAAAAAAGTCGTATCCGTCACGTCCTTCGGCGGCCACACATCTTCCCGCCGCCATTCTCCCGGCACTTCCTGCAGATTCGGGTCCGGAGGATGCCAGTGCTGCATATAAATGACGAGCCGCGGATCCTGCAACACTCCCGTGTCGCTCGCCTTGAGCCAATAATCGAACCAGCGTACCGCCTGATCGCGCCACTCGACCCTCGGACCAAAATCCGCATCGTTGGGAAACGAATGATTCCAGGGTCCAACGATCGCCTTGATCGGCGCCTTCGATTTCATCAGCATATCGACAACATTGTCGCGATAGCCATCCTGCAAGCCGCCGATCAGGAAACTCGGGGTGGTGATCTCGCTCAACGGACGAACCCGGTCGCGCCAGAACGGCCCGTCATGCTGATGTTTCAAATAAAGCAGCGACCACGGTGGCGAATCGAAGCGCGGCCCAAGAACTTTTTCGTCGAGCGAATAATCGGGCGCGCCCACCCAACCCTGAGCCATGTCCATGTTCAATTCAAATTCGTCGACATGCGCCATCCCGTCGACGTAATGAACGTCATCGTGAAAAAGCTCTGCCGTAGCGTGCACCGCAACAATTGCTTTCAACGCCGGCGGATGCCGCATTGCCATCTGCAGCGCCGTGAACCCTCCCCACGAAATGCCGAACATGCCGACATTGCCGTTCGACCACGGCTGACGCGCCAGCCATGCAATGATCTGCTCGCCATCTTCCTGCTCCCGCTCGGAATATTCGCGCTCCGGCGGAACGCCCTCGCTCGCACCAAACCCGCGGATGTCTACACGCACGCCCACGTAGCCCCGCCGCGCAAAATAAGCGTGCTTGGGATAATCCCCTGCGGCCGTGCCATCGTCTTTTCGATACGGTAGATATTCGAGCAGGGCAGGGAATTTCTCTCCCGGCTTCGCGCCATCCGGCATATAGAGGGTTGCAGCCAGGCGAACGCCGTCTTTCATGGGAATCCACGCCTGCTCCATGCGGACTCCGTAAGCTGGAGCCGACGGCGGTTCAGAAGCAAAAATGTGAACGGAAAAAAGAAAAATGAAACAGAGGATGCAGGCAGTCTTCGCCAATGCCGTCTCCCGAATTGCTGTGGGTGCCCCATTTCTCGCGTCCTTTGCGAGAAGTGGGAGTGTCAATCAAGTGTGACCTGAGGTCAATCCTGCGGGCCCTGCTCGCGGCGCATGGCGCGCAGATCGATCCCCAGTTGCTCCGCTTTCTTATACAGGTGACTGCGCTCCAGGCCAAGCGTTTTCGCGGCCAGGCTCATGTTCTGATGGCTGCGCTTAAGTTCGGCGAGAATCACGTCGCGTTCGAACAACTGAACCCGGTCCGCAAGCGCGCCCGAACCAATGGAGTCGGGCGCAAGTTCCCCCGATGAGAGTTTCGGCAAGGCCGATTGCACGGTCAACAGATCCACATGACCGTCGGTCGCAAGCAGCATGAGCCGTTCCACCATGTTTCGCAGTTCGCGGACGTTACCTGGCCACGCGTGCGATTGCAACGCCGCAATCGCCTCCGCCTCGAATGGGACGGTCTTCCAGCCATTCTGCGCGCAGACCTGCGCGGCAAAATGTTCTACTAGCGCCGGAATGTCGTCACGCCGCTCGCGCAACGGAGGCAGCAGCAGGGGGAAAACGTGGATGCGGTGAAATAAATCCTGGCGGAATTTCTCCTCGCGCACGCGCGCTTCCAGATCGCGATGCGTCGCCACCAGCACGCGCACATCGACCGCAATCGGCTTGTCGCCCCCGATCCGCTCCACTTCACCCTCTTCCAGCACGCGCAGCAGTTTGGCCTGCATATTCAGCGGCATGTCGCCAATTTCATCGAGAAATACCGTTCCCTGGTCGGCCTGCTCGAACTTGCCGATGTGGCGTCCCGACGCCCCGGTGAACGAGCCCTTCTCGTGACCGAAAAGTTCTGATTCGATCAGCTCCGCCGGAACCGCCGCACAATTCAGCGTCACGAACGGCCCTGCCGAGCGCGGACTTTTTTCGTGAATCGTCCGCGCCACCAGTTCCTTGCCCGTGCCGGTTTCGCCAAAGATGCACACGCGCGATTCGCTGGCAGCGACGCGTTCCAGTTGCGCCATCAGCCGCCGCATCGCCTCACCGCTCCACACGATCTCGTGCTTGCCCAGCCGCTGCCGCAGTTGCCGGTTTTCGCGTTCCAGGCGCTGGAGCTTGAGCGCGTTGTCCACGGTGAGCATCAGCTTGTCACTGGAGATCGGTTTCTCCAAAAAGTCCAGCGCGCCCAGCCGCGTCGCCCGCACCGCCATCTCAATATGCGCCTGCCCCGACATCATCACCACCGGAGCCGTCACTCCCTGGCGCTTCAACTCCGCAAGCAGCGACAAGCCATCTTTCCCCGGCATCACCACGTCAGAAAGAATCAAATCAAAGTGTTGCGCCTTGGCCAGTTCCAGAGCCTTCGCGGCGTTGTCGCATACCGTGGCTTCGTGCCCGGCCAGCCGGAAGGCGCGCGACAGCGAGGCCAATGTGTTGGCCTCATCATCCACGATCAACAGATGCGCTTTGAGTGGCAACCGTCCTCCTCGTGTTTTTCATCGCATGTGTTCAGTTGCGAAATTGTCCCGCGGCTTCGCTTGCGTCCTGAGCGACGGCGATTTTCTGCAGCGCCTCAAAGTTCCGCGGAAGCTCGATGACAAAGGTTGTTCCTCGCTCCGGTTCGCTCTGCACGCTGATTCTTCCGCCGTGATCGCTGACCACCGACTGCACAATCGCCAGTCCCAACCCCGTCCCATGCTGCTTGCTGGTGTAGTAGGGAGTGAAAATGCGTTCGCACTCCTCGCGCGTGAGCCCAGAGCCAGTGTCGGCTATTTCGATTACCACCTTTCCATCGTCCGGCCGGGTTCTTAGCGTGAGCGTCCCGCCGTTCGGCATCGCATCCATCGCATTCAGCACCAGATTCGATAGTGCGCGGTGCAGCAACTCCCCGTCCGCAGCGATCGTTCCAAGGCTTTCGTCCAGCTCCAGTTTGCATGTGATCAACGTGCGCCCCGGCGCCTGCAGTTGCACCTGATACAACTTCATCACTCCTCGCAGAATTTCATTCACCTGCACTGCTTGCAACTGCGGATGGGGCATTCTGGAGAAATCGCTGAAGCGTCCAATAATCGTTTTCAGGTTTGAAATCTCGGCGAGCAAAGTGCTGGAACTCTCGCGAAACACTTCGTCGAACTGTTCGGGACTCTGCGTCCGCGCACGCAGCAGATTTTCGACCGTGAGTTGCAGCGGGAACAGCGGATTTTTCAGTTCGTGCGCCAGACGCCGCGCCAGTTCGCGCCAGGCCGCGACGCGCTCCGTCTGCACCAGGTGTTCTTTTTGCGCCATCAGTTCGGCTGTCATGCGGTTGAACGACTCGGCGAGTTGCGCGAGTTCATCGCTGCCGCGAACTTCCACCCGCGTGTCCCACTTGCCTGCGGCAACATCCTGGGCGGCCCGCGCCAGTTGCTCCACCGGGCGCGTTACTCGGGCGGCCGCCCAACCGCTCAGCATAATCGCCAGAATAATTCCGCCGCCGCCGACCAGCAGGGCTGACGCGCGGATGCGCCGTTTCAGTTCAACATAAGACCGCCGCGAATTCCCCACCAGCAAAATTCCGAACAGCGGTCGATCCTTCCCCTCGCCTCGCAGCGGAATCGCATGAAACACCTCGTCATCCGCCTCGTCAGCCGACCATGACACAATGTCGGTCATTTCCTGGTTATTCTTCCGCACGGCATCAATAATGGGCACCAGCTTCTCGGCAAGCCGCACCGCGTCGGCGCCTTGGTTCGACGGATCCAGTAGCGAATCGGGAGAGAAACGATCGCTACGATTCTGATAAAGCAAAACGCGCGTATCCGCGGGTAGGTCCAGAGCGGAAAGGAAGTTCCGGTCCAGCCTCCGCCCGCCGACTACGTAAACGGGATGTTCGCTGACCCCCGTCGCCCGCACGGCGAAGAGTCCTAAAGCACTCGAGTCCTGCAACTCCTCGCGTTTCAGAAATGTGTTCTGACCGCTCGATGCAGACAAACTCTCAAACCCGGGATCGGGATAGCCAAACTTTGCCGGCCACTGGGCCGAAGAAATGATGCTTCCGCGCGCGTCGAGAAATTCCAAAAAATCCAGCTGATGACTCTCCGCCATTTGCCGCGCCAGTTCAAAATATTCGGCAGCCTCCGGCGGTGCACTCGTCGGCGATGTTCCGTTCAGCATTCCATTCGGCATTCCATTCAAGGTTCCACTCGATGCGCCGTTCGACGTTCCATTCAGCGATGCGCCACCGAGCGTTGTCGCCATCCGACTGACGGCATCGGAAGTTGCGATGGCTTCCACCCGTCGCGCCACGTCCTCGCCGCGCCGCTTGAACTCGCTCTGAAACTGAGAGACCAGCGCCGCCGTGCGCTGCTCTTCGGATTTCTCGAACGCACGCCGAGTGACTGCCAGCACCAGTAGCGCGACCACAGCCACCGACACGAAGACCGTCAGAGCGAAAACGGCCAGAAGCTTGCGACGGAAAATCATGCTGCGCCCTTCATCATGGTTTGCCAATCATGCTCTGCCCATCATTGTCTGCCCATTACGGTCTGCCCGTTCCCAGCCACGCATCTCCAAGATTCCAGCTTCCATCCCCGCGTACCGCCCAATGATTCAAACTCGCCGACGCGGCGTACGACACCGGCAAATGGAAAAGCGGAATCAGTCGCTGCGTCGCCAGCACCGCCAGTTCGGAAGCATGAAGATCCTCTACCGAACCATTTTCTTTTGCAGTTGCCCCAACGAGCATGGCCACATTCCCAAGCGCGATCCAGGGCTCGGGCGATACCAGCGGAATTCGCACCAGCCGCAAATCCGTGCTCGGAGTCGACGACGATGTCGGTTGCAGCGACAATCCCGCATCCTTGGCGTTGAGCGCGATCCGCTCCGCCAGCAGACGGGCTACCGGATCGCTGCCATCGTAGCCGAGAGTCCAGGTTGGGACGGTGCGAACCTGTCCGCACATCTGGCGCGCGCGCGGCAAATCCGGGTCGGTCGGGAATAAGAATCCGTATCCACTCATCCAGTTTGGCAGAATGCTGGCCGCTGGTTGTCCCGCGCCCTGCAGCAGCACGTTCTTGATCGACCCGCGCTCCACACTCAAGGCCAAAGCTTCGCGCAGAAGTTTCTCATCCTGGGAAGCCCCGTCACGCGCGAAAACCAAGGCCAGCAGTTCGAGAGAAGCCGAGGTCGCCAGTCGCGGTCTGCGCAAAACCGAATTCCCTGAAACCTGATCCTGCGACATCCGGCGCGCCTGCTCCGGAGCCACTTCTACCAGATCCGCCTTGCCCAGTTCCAGCGCGGTCATCTGATCGCGAAAAGTTCTTCCCATGTCGATTTCGATCGTGTCGAGGAACGGACGCCCGCGCCAGCAGTCTTCCTCAGCCGCCAGCGTCAGCTTTTTCCCGGGTTGCCAATCGACAATGTGAAACGGTCCTGTGCCGCTCGGAGTATTGCCGGAAGCCCGCCTGGCAATCGCATTCCGCGGCAAGGCCAGTTCCGCCAACAGACTTGCATCGGAGCTGCCACGCTCGATCACGATCGAATCGCCATCCGGACTCACACTCACATTCCAAGACGGATTCGCTGATCGCAGCGCAGAGGCCGCAATCTCAGCCGTGAGCCCCGTCCCGTCGTGAAATTTCACACCGCCGCGAATTCGAAGCTGCCCGCGCTGGCTTCCCGGCTGGTTTCCAGGTAAAGCCTGCCACGATGTGGCCAGTGAAGGCTGAGTTCGCCCGCTCTCGTCCGTGGTCACCAGCGTGTCGAACATCAGCAGAGCGAGACTGCGCCTCGCAAAGAAATCGGCCTGCGTATTGTCCGCCGAATCAAGCTCCACCGGATCCAGCGATGTGGGCGCGGCGCGCATCGCGACATGCAGCGCGCCACCGTACTGTGGACGCGTCTCGGCATGCAGCGCCAATGCCCCCGCCATCACGCTACTGACTGCAACTAATCGCCAGCCGAAAAGCTTCATAGCTTCCTGTCTCTCGATTTCTCACCACTGCGATGGCCGTATCGGACTTCGCTTCGGTCCACAATGCGGTAATAACGCCGCCAGTAAAATCGACCGCCGCGCTGACTGCCACCGGATCGCGATCGGGAAACTCATAGGCCCGCACCGCATCCCCAACCGTCGTTTCCGAGCTTGTGGCCAGCATTTGCCAGCCCGCGCCGCATGCCGTCTTCACACTCGCGAGATCGCTGCCCCAGTCGAACGCGGTTGCCTGATCATTCACGCCGTCGATCATGTGTACGCGGCCGTCGGTGGTGGCGAAGAACCACAACGCGTATTTATCTCGCGGCAGGAATGCGGCCGAATAAAACTTCGGAACATTGGCGAACTTCCCCAAGCCCGCCGTCAGGGCCCCGGTGAAGAAGTTGCGCGAAGAAGCGAAGAAAGCTCCCAGCGGGGCGATCGCTGCTGAAGTCGATCCCGCATTCGGAAAAGCCGAGAAGTTCCCCCCACTCAGGGCTGCGGGCACCAGCGGCCAAGGATCATCGGCGTCGCGGCAGCTCAGTGTCACAGGCGCACCCGAGGAAGTGCGGCAGATCACGCCGGGAAGGTACGCATCCAGTAAATGATCTTTGGCGGGAATCAGCCTTCCGCGCAAGTCCCTTGGCCACGGCTTGGTGTGGACGATCGCCAGCGCCTGCTCCTGCTGCCACTTTCCCGACAGTAACCGGTAGAGCGCAACTTTCTCGGCGTCGAGCACCGCGATCCGCGTGGGCGTCGCATTTTCCTCCAGCACAGCGACATCGAGAATCGGCACATCCTGCGCCCACAATGAAATCCTTCGCAGGCTGAGTGGCACCGACTCACGGACCGTCATCGTCGAGCCCGCGGGCCGCGGCGCAGATACCATCACCACCGCGACTTCCCCTTCCCCCTGATGAATCTCCGCCACCCACACATAAGACGCAGGATTTTCGGAAAGAGAAATCGCGATGGTGGCAATCGACTGCTCGGCTTTGGCAAAGTGGATGCCCACCTCTTCCAGGGCGCCGCGCAAACCGTTTTGAACAATTTCGCTATCGCGCTTGCCGAGAGACGAACGATTCTGCACCGTGAGAGCCACGGCACCCGGCCCGGTCACGGCAACAATCTTACGCGCCAGTTGCTGCTCCGGCCCGCTCCAGTCTGCCGCGCGAGCAGCAATCGCCAGCCCGAGCGCCATAGAAAAAAGTTGCAACGCAAAGCGGAGGGCGCGCGCGCTGCGTGAGATGCGACTCGGTGAGCTCGGAATGGCGTTTGGGATGGCCAAATTATAAACCGCTCCACGCATGAGACTCCTCTGTACTGTTTGGACACCGCTGAACCCCTGCAGTGACCGGATGCCCAACGCTATCGACTATTTCGCCGGGTGCCCCATTTCTCGCGCGGTTTTTGCGCGAGAAGTGGGGTTTTTCGACAAGCGAAGCCGAAGCGCCTCGATTTCCGGAACACGCGAATCTATCTTGCCCGTTCCTCCGCTTGCTCGGGACTAACCTGATTCGCCACGTTCATACCCTTGAGCACGTCATTCATGAAGAATTTTCCATCCGCCGGGACCATCATGATCTGCAGCTTGTCCGAGAGCCGCTCGGCCACGATCTTGTTAATCAGAAGCGGATTCTGCTTCAAGATCGCCGCTTCACTCGACAGTCGCTCCGCGTCGGCAACTGCCGTCACGCGAATCCGGTCTGCTTCCGCATCGGCCAGCATCTTCCGCCGTTCGGTCTCCGCCTTGCTGTCGATCACCTTGGCTTGGGCTGCAGCTTCCGCATTTTGAATGGTCGCCTCCTTCCGCGCTTCGGCTTCCAGTTTGCTCTGCTGGATCTGTTTCTCCTTCAGCGGCAGCGTGTACCGCATCGCATCGGACTCTCCTTTGGCCTGCAGAACATGCACCTGCGCCTCGCCCTCGGCCTGCTTGATCTGCTGTACTTTCGTCGCCTCAGCTTCGAGTTCCGCGATGCGAACTTGTTTCTGTTTCAGTTCCGTTTCCACGCTCATGCGGTCGTTTTCCTGTTCTTTCAGCAGCAGCGTCTCCAGTCCCTTGGCATACTCTTCCGGCAACTGAATATCTCTCAGCATGACTTCCTTCACTACGATTCCGTCCGCCGCCAGCTTCTGCGTGATCATACCTGCTGCCCGCTGGCGTATTTCTTCCCGCTTGGCTGAGCAAACATCCCGCACCGTGTAGTTCGGAACCAGCTCGCGCCATACGCTGGCCACGATCGGCGGAACAATCTCCTTCTCCACCGGACGCGGCAGATTGCCCTGAATATAGTCCAGCCGCTTCGGATCGAGCCGGTAACGTACCGTAATCGCCAGCCCCAGCGTAAGTCCCTCTTTGGCCTGCACTCCGAGCAACTCCGATTTGGCAGAGACATTCGCCGCAAAATTCTTTCCATCCTCCGACACTCCGGTGGTGAAGACCTGATCGCGTGTGTCGAACAACGCAACGTCCTCGACCAGCGGCATCACAAAATGCACGCCCGGATACAACGTGCCCGGCAACGTTCCGCTGATTTCACTGACCCGGATTCCCGCCATGCCGCTCGGCACCACGACAATGCTGAACGCCAGCAACATCGGCCCCCAGGCCAGCAGACCCAACGCCAACGAGGTGCGCCAGCGCCATTGCGGAGGCGGTGGCAGCGTGCCCACCCCCGGCGCAGCCAGTGCACGCCGGTACAGCAGTTCGCGATACAGGTCATAGCCCAAAATGCTTAGGCCCACGAGGATCATCCCGAGGCCACCAGTAATCAGCAAGTACTTCAACGCCAGCATGGTCATTCTCCTTTACGAGTTTGTTTTGTAATTCAGGGTTTCTGCTCTGGTTTCGCCGCGACCGGCTGCCCCGCCAACTTTCCTGTAGCAAAGAACAAACGGAACAGTTGTCCGAAAATGAGTTCTTCCGCCAACAACGCCACTGCCAACGAAAAGATCATTCCTCCCACCACCGCCATGAAAGTGATTGCCATTTGCATGATGTCCTCCCCGGCTCAATTCCAGCCGCGCCTCTCCTGGAGCACGACGGAGCCCTGAACGCATCTACCTGAAAATAGGGAGCTTGAATTGTGAAAAAGTCGGCAGGGATGTGTGCCGACAACTACGCTGTGTCCATCGATACACAGTGATCAGGCGTCGCAGGTGACGGTTGTCCGGCGTTGACTTGATCCCACTGCTCGCTTATCGTTGCGGACGCAATGGTCAATAAGCATGAACATCGTTAAAGCGACCCGCCAGTTTGAAGAGTGGCTGGCCCATCGCACCGACGTGGTGAAGAAAGATCTTCGCCTCAAGCACGCCAACATGAAGGCGGCGGTCTTCCCCTTTCTGCGAGCGACCTATTACCGCTGGGCGCAAATCTGGCCGAAGGTCTGTCCCGACTTAGCCAAGGCCCCGCATGTACTCGCGGTAGGCGACCTGCACGTCGAAAATTTCGGCACCTGGCGCGATGTGGAGGGCCGTCTCATCTGGGGCGTCAACGACTTCGACGAAGCCCACCCCATGTCGTATGCCAACGATCTGGTGCGGCTCGCCGTGAGCGCTCACCTGGCCTCCGAAGCCGGCCATCTGGCGCTCAAGGAGAAAGACATTTGCGATTCCATCCTCGACGGCTATCGGGAATCCTTGCTCAAAGGCGGATTGCCCTTCGTCCTGGGCGAGAACAACGAATGGCTGCGCCAGATTGCCGAGAGTGACCTGCGCGACCCGGTCCACTTCTGGGCGAAAATCGATGCTCTGCCCACCGTGAAGCACGAAGTGCCGATCAGCGCCGTCGACGCCATCGACCACCTCCTGCCTGCCCGAGAACTGCCTTACCGTCTGGCCTCTCGCGTAGCTGGCCTGGGAAGTCTGGGCCACGCACGCTATGTCGCCATCGCCAACTGGCATGGCGCCCGCATCGCCCGCGAAGCGAAAGCCCTGGTTTCTTCCGCGTGCTACTGGGCGAAAGACGATAGCGGCCCATCGGAGATTCTCTATCAGACGATCATCAGCCGCGCTGTGCGTTCTCTCGATCCGTTCGTTCAGTTACGCGGCCGCTGGATCGTGCGCCGCCTTAGCCCGCATTGCTCCCGCATCGAACTGGCCACGCTGCGCGCGCCGGGACAGGAATTGCGCATGCTGCGCGCCATGGGATGGGAAACCGCCAACATCCATCTCGGAACCAAAACTGCCCGCAGACCCATCCTCAAACATATGCAAAAGCAGAAGGGGAACTGGCTGCACCAGGCCACGGCAGATATGCTGAAAGCAGTCCGAGAGGACTGGAAGACGTGGGCGAAAGACGGCTACGCCTGAACCCAACGACGTTGGGTACCCCATTTCTTGTTGGGTGCCCCATTTCTCGCGTTCTTTTTCTAGCGTTCTTTGCGAGAAGTGGGGATTGTCCTCACTCTCGCAAGAAGAATCCAGACTAAAAAGCGGGCACGGGTCTCAGACGCGGACGGACCGAGCAAAATCTCGGCTGCCCTGTGGTCCTGCCTACGCCGCTCCCCGATGCGCGCCGCCCGCGGCTGCACCTGCACGAATGGCCGAGCGCTTGAGTGGAGCTAACGCCACTCCCTGGTCTGGGTCGTGGACCAAGGTCCAAAGCACAGCGCACTCATCACACAGCCAGTAATGCTCCACTAACCGTTGCCGTTGCCGGGCGCGAACGAAAGGGGGCCCAATGGATTCCCCCGGCTTGGTCACCCTCTCAGTCTCAACCAGAAACAACCTACCCTCCCTGAGTTTGAGGAAGGGTTTGCCACATTGTGAATTGGCGCATCGACTGAGCATAAGGTCACTTCTTCCTGCTAAAGCCAAAAGCAATTCGGCGAGCCCAACCTGTTTCCGATTCACAGCCCTGTTTCCGATTTACAGCCCCATCTTTATGGGTACACAACCCCGCGCGCTCGGCCTGCTGTGCTCTGTTAGCCTAGCTACGGTTAATCGTATGCTCACCGCCCTGATCGGCTCGCTGTATTATTTGGATGTCGCCAATCGGAAAATTGATCGGAAAATTGGTCAAAATTGATCAGAAACATTCGGCCACCCCTGACCTGGTCGCAGGGGCGAGACCATCCACGGCGGCCGGCGATCACGTTCACAGCCAGAGCTAAAATGCGCCAGAATTAAATGAGGGAAAACATCTCCTATTCAACCGGACGCCTGCTTCGCGTCGCGCGTTTCCCGCGTCTGCGGGCGCTGGCCTGGTCGGGCGATCTTCTCTACGCTTCGCGTGGATACCAGCTGCTGGTCGCAAGAATTCACGAGCCTTCTGATCAGATGCCCTGGGAGCCCGTCGCCACGTTCCGTCCTGCGCTGCGCCGCCGGTTCTCGGTCATGAACCGCCTCACGGCTCGCCTGTTCCGCGAAGGTTTTCACGCACTAACCGTCCTGCCGACCGGCGGACTCGTCGCCGCCGTCCCGGGAGCGATCATCACTCTTCGTCATGGGGAAACTAAATCTGGGGAAACGGAATTCCGGCAAACCCACACAATCCATCGTGGCACCCGTCCGCTGCACATCACATTAGTTCCTTCTGGTGAAGCACGCAGTGCAACATGCGGCGCAATCTATTGGGGAGAATACTTCGACAACCCCGCTCGCGATGAAGTCCACATCTACGCCTCGACCGACGCCGGCGCGACCTGGAGCATCGCCTACACTTTCCCCAAGGGCGCCATCCGTCATGTTCACAACATCGTCCACGACCCCTGGCAAGATTGCCTGTGGGTGCTCACCGGCGATTACGGCGACGAATGCCGTATCTTGCGCGCCTCCTGTGATTTCAGCCGCGTCGAGATTGTGTTGCGGGGCCAGCAGCAGGCCCGCGCCGTCGCCGCCATTCCCACCGAAGACGGCCTCTACTTTTCCTCCGACACTCCCCTCGAAGCCAATTCCATCTACCACCTCGACCGCCAGAACTCGCTGAGGCGAATTGCTTCTCTCAGCAGTTCGTCCATCTATGGATGCCGCGTGGGAACCACCCTTTTCTTCTCCACCATGGTCGAACCCAGCGAGGTCAACCGCGACCGCCAAGTCCGCGTCTATGGGAGCGGTGTCGATCGCGGCTCCGGCGAAGCACAAGACTGGCATCCTCTACTGGGGTGGCAAAAAGACCGCTGGCCCATGGGCCTGTTCCAGTACGGCAATGCCATCCTGCCCGACGGCCACAACACCACGCCCTTCCTGGCTCTGACGACAGTCGGCGTCGAATCCGACGACCAAGTCACCTCGATCTATTCCGTCGAGTCCTGATTACGAGAGAGATGCCGTCACGATTCCCTTGCCGTAGTATGAATTGACCCCAACCCGGAACTCTCTTGCCCTCTCTCCGCTATTACCGTCGCATCTTCAGCGCCTACCTTCTGGGCGGCAAAAGTCACCTCACCTTCTGGCACGAAACACCGCAAGAGAATCCCCATGCGACCGCCAAAGAATTAGGCGAGTACTACATGCTCTTCGCCGAGAAAGCCGACTATCGCGGCCACTATGATTCTTCCGGCGTCCCGCAACTCGACTATCACGGCCACATCGGCCTGCAGTACAACCCCATCGCCATCGCGCAATATGGCTTGGGTAACTACAATCTGTTCCGCCGCAACACCGACCTCGACCGCCGCCGAAAATTCTTCCTCGCCGCCGACTGGCTCTGCTCCCACCTCGAGCAGAACCCGCAAGGCCTCGCCGTCTGGAACCACCACTTCGATTGGGAATACCGCGACACCCTCCGCGCCCCCTGGTACTCAGCCCTCGCGCAGGGCCAGGGAATTTCCGTCCTGGTGCGGGCGCACAAAGAATTACAAAAAGAGTCGCACGGCGATCCAGGCGCCGCGCGCTATCTGGATGCGGCGCAGCGCGCTCTGGCCTGCTTCTACCTGCCCATCAAAGACGGAGGCGTCGCCTTCACCGACGAATCCGGTGACCTCTGGTTCGAGGAATACATCGTCTCGCCACCCACTCACATTCTGAACGGATTCATCTGGGCCGCATGGGGCGTTTACGACTACTTCCTGGCGACCCAAGACGCCTCTGCGCAAGAGTTGTTTTCACACGCCGTCCGCACCCT
>JBEKRY010000061.1:0-21338 GCA_049517555.1 Candidatus Sulfotelmatobacter sp.
CAGTAAAGACGGCGCGGCCGAGCGCCGCCGACACTCCCCAAAGAAACGCAGCGGCGCCGATAAACAAATATCCGCGGAGGGGATGAGGAATGCTTCGAGTGGAATCAATGGAATTGGAATTCGTGGCGTTCAGGATTCAGTCACCGCATCCGAGGATGAGGCCGGGGCGAGTAACTGGTCAAGACGCACGGGATCGAAGCCGACAATTACGTCTACCTCCTGCAGTTCGCCGGAAATAATAACCAGGGTTGGAGTCTCGCCGCTGCCGTGTTGTTCCGTCATGGCCCGGCGCGCTTCGGGGTCGGCGACGATGTCGCGTTCTTCGAAGGCGATCTCCTTGGCTTGGAGAAATACCTTCCACAGTTCGCAGGAGAGACAACCGGGTTGGGTAAAAAACAGAACGCGTGTCGTCATTTGATGGGCCGACCTCAATCCGTTATGTCGTCCCTCCGGGACTACGGTGCAAAGGAGCTTTCTATTCCTGCAGTTCAATCTTTGAGGTAATCTTCGCCGTTTTCTCCAGCATGGCTGAGACCGAGCAATATTTTTCTTTCGAGAGGCGGACGGCGTCTTCTACCGCCTTACGAGAAACGTTACCGCCGACGCGATAGATGAGCTTGATTTCCGTATAGACCGCGGGGTAGCCCGATGCGCGCTCGCCACTGGCGCTGACTTCGAGGCTGGTAAAGGGCTCCCGCTTCTTGCGAAGAATCCCGACGACATCGGAGGCGGTGCAACCGCAGAGGGCGATCAGTACCAGTTCCATCGGACTGCTCGCGGACTTCTCGGTCGCGGTGTCCATCACGAGGGCATGGCGCGACGTGGCCTCAGCTACATAGCGCTCGTTGTCAGTCCAGATTGCTTTGGCGGTGATCATGATTCGTGGTTCCTGTTATCTCCGATTATCCGTGCTGGGCTCGGGGTGAATCAGGACGCGGAACAACTCGGGCGCGTCCTGTTTGAAACGGATTTCCAGCTCCGTCTGGATGTCATGCACGCGGGCCAGGGAAAGATCGTCCGGCAGGGTGCAATGACAAGAAATATACATGCGGCCGCGCACGCGCTTGATAACGAAGTCGTGCACGTCGAGGACTTCGGGAAAGTGCGAGGCCACGGCTTTGAGCCGACGCTCGAGTTCGGCGTCGCTGATGACTTCCTCGGGCTTTTCGATGGTTGCCGGCTCGCTCTCAATGTGGGTGAGGATATCGGCAATTTCCGGCAGGTCACGGCGCATGTCAGATTCGAGTTCGGTGACCTGATCGTGGGCGTTCTTGAGAGTCATGCGCTCGTCGAGCTCGATGTGCTGTTCAACGTGCAGACGGCCGGCGAAATCCTGCACGCTGATGTCATGCACATTGAGATTATTGTTTGTTGCCACGGCACGAATGCGATCGAAAATATTTTCCGACCGTTGCGCGCGAGGCAGGGGCTGCACGGTGACGTCGGCGTCCGGAAGCACGCGATGGACAGCCTCGGTCACGGAAGCGACCAACTGTCCTGAACGCTGAAACGTCACGGTGCGCGCCAGTCCTACGGCCAAATCGGCAAAATAGCGGTTCCCGGCGCGGCGGATGCGCACGCGATCGACTTCAAGGACGCCGTCGACGCGCAAGACGGCGTCGTAGATCTTGGATCGCACTCCCGGCGGTGCGGCATCAAGCAGGGCGTCGACAGTGCGGCGGGCCAGTCGCCAGCTTACCGAAATCACCACACCGGCTACAAACAGGCCGGCGATAGGATCGGAAACGCGCAGCCACTCGATGTGATACGTGCGGCCCATGAGAACCAGCCCCAGGCCGAGGACGACCACCCCGGCGGACCAGATGTCAGTGGAGAAATGCAGCGCGTCGGCTTCCAGGGCCTGGCTGTCGTATTTGGTGGCAATGCGTCCGAGCACACGGGAACGCCACCAGTCGAGCCCCATCGAAAACAGCATCACGGCGAAAGCGGCGATGGAGGGCTCGATGTCGATGCGGCGAAAGAACAGGCGCAACGCGGCTTCGTAGATGATCCACGCGCAGGTCAGCAGCAGCAGGCCGGTTTCGACGAAGGCCGAAAAATTTTCGATCTTGCCATGACCATATTGATGGTCAGCGTCGGCCGGCTTATCGGAGACTCCTACGGAGAAAAAAGTGAGTAGCGACGCGATCAGGTCGAGCCCGGAGTGGGCGGCTTCCGAGAGAATGCCCAGACTTCCGGTGCTGAAACCCACGACAATCTTGAGGCTGGTGATGACCAGCGCGGCCACAACCGAGGTGCCTGCGGCCGAGCGCTTCTCGGTGCGCATCAACTCGGGCGAACTCAATGCGGGGGATCCCGACATGCAGGAATTATCGCCGCTGCAGCGAGAAAGTGCCAAGCAAATCGAGGCAGCGGTTCGGTCGAGAAAAAGCAGGTCCCTCCACTACGCCGTCGCTTGCGCTCCGGCTCCGGTCGGGATGACAAAATTTCGGGCTGACCCGCGCCTCAGACACCGGCATTCGGGCAGGAATGGGCGCTTGTGCTAGGATTTAATGCTTGGTATTTTCAACTTTCTGAAGCACCAATCCTGGAGGAAATGACTTATGCGTAAGAGTTGGCTGATGTGTGTTCTGTTGGGAACGCTGGCCTGGGGACAGGCCGCCCCGAGCGCCCCTCCGTCGGCGCCTTCGGACGCGGGCCCGCACAATGCGATGAATATGGGAAGGCCGCAGGCGGCCCCGGCGCCGCCGGATATGTCGGCCTCAGTTCCGGACACGGCCGCAGTTATCACCGTGATCGGCGTGTGTCCACCGCCCAAGCCGGTCGCCAAGGGAACGGCAGCGAAGCCCGCTGCGAAAACTCCCGCCGCCGATTGCAAGACGGTGATCACCAAGGCCCAGTTTGAAGCCCTGGCTAAGGCTCTGGTCCCCAATGTTACGCCTCAGGCCAAGAAGCAACTGGCAGGGATCCTGCCGAACTACATTGCGATGTCAGCCGCGGCCAAGAAAAAGGGCCTCGAGAAGACTGAGCAATTTAAATTGACCATCGACTTTGCCCGGATGCAGATTCTGACCAAAGAACTGCAGAAAACTGTCGCCGACGAAGCCGCGAAAGTTCCGCCGGAGGAAATCGAAGAGTACTACAAGGAACACGCCGACGCCTTTGAACAATTCAACCTGGACCGGATGTTTGTGCCACGCACCAAGCAGCCATCTGCCGAGGCCAAGGAAGAAGCCAAGGACGACGCAGAGAAGGATAAGAATCTGAGCGAAGACGCCAAGAAGGCCAAGGAAGCCGAGGACAAGGCCAAGGCGGATCAAGCGGAGCAGGAGATGACCAAGCTGGCCGAGAGCCTGCGAGCGAGAGCCGCGGCGGGAGAGGACTTCGTTAAGTTGCAGAAGGAGGCTTTCGAAGCCGCCGGAATGAAAATCGAAGCTCCCACGGTGAATTTGCCCTCCGTGCGTCGCACTGGCTTGCAGGCCGGACATGCCGCCGTGTTCGATTTGAAGCCGGGTGAGGTTTCGCAGGTGATCAACGATGCGGGCGGACACTATATTTACAAGGTCAACAGCAAGGACGAAATGACGCTGGAGCAGGCGACCAACGAAATCCGCGGCAAGTTGCAAAACGATCGCACCCGCAAGATGATGGACGACTTGAATAGCTCATTCAAAGTCGAAACCAATGACCAATATTTTCCCGGTGGAGTCAGCGCCGCGCCACCACCGCGGGTTCCGCGTCCGAGGCCCGGCATGCCGCCGAATGGTGTTCCGGCGAACGGCGCTCCGGCGACTCAGCCGCAGACACCGCCACCAACGACGCCCCCTCCGGCCGCAAAACCCAACTGATGGCGAAACCCGTCATTGTCGTGACCGGTGTGTCGGGCAACCTGGGCTCCAGGCTACTACCGCTGCTGGGAAGTTATTCGGTGATTGGGGTGGACGTGAGTCCACCCCAAACCGAATCCGAGTTGCAGTTTGAGAACCTGGACCTGGGCCTGGAGTCGTCGACCCGGGTGCTGTATGAACTGTTGCGCGATACCCACGCGTACGCTGTGGTTCATCTTGCATTCGTAATTGATCCCGTGCGCACGGGCGTAGTCGACGTCGACCGCATGTGGCAGATTAATGTGGCGGGAACGGCGCGCGTCATGGAAGCCGTCACTGAGGCCAATCGCTCGACCGACGACGGGGTCAAGCAATTCATTTTTCCCAGCAGCGTCTCCGCCTACGGATCGGACCTGCCCGCGCCGGCGACAGAAGATTCGGCCCTGGGCGCGCATACTCTTCCCTATGCAATCCACAAGAAACAGTCGGACGAAGTCGTGCAAACCCGCTCGCACGCTCTTCGGGGATGCAGCGCTTACATTTTGCGTCCACACATTTTTGCCGGGGCCAGCGTCGAGAATTACCTGATGGGAGCGTTCCGCGGCACTCCCAACGGTAAGAGCGCGCGGGCAGAGAAAATGCGCAGCGAGGGCAAACGCCTGCCCTGCATGCTTCCGCGCGGCCAGCAATATCTCGACAATAAAATCCAGTTTGTCCACGTCGACGACATGGCTCGGCTCATCAAGCACATCCTGCAGCGCGAACCGGAAACCCAACGTCTGACGGTGCTGAACGTCGCCGGCCGCGGCGAGCCCCTGACGTTCGGCCGCTGCGTCGAAATGGCGCAGGCTAAGCTGGTGCGCGTCCCGGGAAAGTGGGCCATGCGGCAGGTGTTGAGGTTCCTCTGGAAGCAGCAGATCTCGGCTATCCCGCCTGACGCGGTCCCCTACATGGCCGGGGAGTACATCATGAATACCGACCGGCTCCGCCGCTTTCTGGGCCCCGAGTACGAGCACGTGATCCGCTACACCATTGCCGACGCATTCGCAGATTCCTTCCGCCGTGACGCGGCTACGAGCTGACCTCGGCGCTCGTCTCTGTGCCGTATCCCAATACCCGGAAGTTGCAACTTTATTCCCACCAGAATTTGCCGTTGGGCGAGGGAATAAATTAGCGTGGAACTGGTTTGCATATGAAGGTGCCGGAAGAACGCGTGTCTGCCGCGACGTTTGAAGCTCTGAAATTTGAAGAGCTGGCCATGCCGTTGTTCGACCAGCTCTACAACTTCGCACGCTGGCTGACCCAAGATACGGCCGAGGCGGAAGATCTGGTGCAGGAGACCTACACCAAGGCTCTGCGCGGATTTTCGTCGTTTCAGCTGGGCACGAATTTCCGGGCATGGATGTACCGCATCCTGCGAAATTCGTTTCTGAGTTCGCGGACGGGCTTGCGGACGATGGTGGCAATCGATGGGGAAGCGGATGAGAATCTGTTGCCCGCCGAGAGTACGACTCCGGAGAGCATCCTGATCGAGCAGGCGGATCGCGAGACTGTGCAACAGGCGCTGGCAGACTTGCCCGTACCCTTTCGCGAGATTTTGCTCTTGTGCGAGGTCGAAGAGATGTCGTACCAGGAGATTTCGGAGACGCTGGCCATTCCAATGGGCACGGTTATGTCGCGGCTGTTTCGTGCGCGCAAGGCGCTGGGCGATCTGGTGCGGGAAAAGATAAAGGGAGGCCGGCATGGCGTGTGAGCGCTGGGGAAGCAAAGAATACGCCGACAGGCTCTCTGCCTACCTCGACGGTGAACTGGACCCGGCTGAAGCCCGCGCGCTGGGCGCGCATCTGCGAGAGTGCGCAGCGTGTGCAGCGAACGCGCTCGAACAGGTGCAGATGAAGCGCTCGGTGCAACTGGCCGGGAAACGCTATTCCCCCCGCCCGGAGTTTCGGAATCGGATCGCAAAAGCGGCGAGCACTTCGTCGAAGCGGCGCCCAAAAAGCAGCTGGCAGTGGCAAATTCTGGCCGTGCCTGCGCTGGCGGTGTTGATCATCTCGCTGGCGGTTAATTTTTATGGAGGACGCGAAAGCGCCCGCCGGCAGCACGTCTACAGCGAACTGGCCGATCTGCATGTTTCTGCTTTGGCGAGCGCGACGCCGGTCGATGTGGTCTCAACCGACCGGCATACTGTGAAGCCTTGGTTCCAGGGGAAGATTCCGTTCAGCTTCAATCTGCCTGAATTACAGGGAACAGATTTCACGCTGCTCGGCGGTCGGGTGACGTATCTCGCACAAACTCCTGGAGCGCATTTGATTTATCAGGTGCGTAAACACGAGATTTCGGTTTTCATTTTTCAGGATCGCGCTTTTGAAGCTCGTACTTTTGAACACGGCGGAGAAGGAACCGCAAGCGCGCCGTCGGGGCCGGTCAGCGCGCTGTCGTTTAACGTGGAGAACTGGACGCAAAATGGGCTGCGTTATTTTGTGCTGGGAGATGTCGGCGCAAACGATATTGAAGCTTTGAGTAAACTGCTGCGCGATGCGCATTAGTCGCGATTTAGGCGAAATCCAAGAGCGGGCTGCGCCCGGTGGATAGCCGGGGCGGCTGTCCCCACATTTTCTCTTCCTGTACTTATCAGGCGCGCTATTTCTTGCCGCGATACAGTCCTGCGATTCCGAATGTGTAGGGCGTCCAGGTTGCTTCCGTAAAGCCGGCGTGCTTCATCCTCGCCAGCATTTCTTCGGGCGGCGGAAAACGCTCGACCGACGCGGGGAGATAGGCATAGGGGCCGCGGACGCCGGAGATCAGGGTGCCGACGCGCGGCAACACCTGCTTGAAATAAATTCGGTAGAGCGCACCCATCATCCCCGAGGGCTCGCCGAAATCCAGGATGCCGCACTCGCCGCCGGGACGGAGCACGCGGAAAATCTCTCGCAATCCGGCATCGTAATCGGCGAGATTGCGGAAGCCGAAAGCTGACGTAACCAGATCGAAGTGATTGCTCGGGAATGGAAGGTTGAGAGCGTCGGCTTCGATCCATCCTGATATTTCTAGCCCCGATTTTCCCGAGTTCGATCCATTCTGCGGAGCCCGCGATTTCGCCGCGGCGCGCTGTAGCATAGCATGCGAGAAATCGGCGCCGAGAATCTGCGGAGCTATTGCCTTTGACTTCCCTGCCTGCCGGCGCAGAGCGAACGTCATGTCGCCCGTGCCACAACACAGGTCGAGAACGCGTGCGTCAGGGCGGGCCAGAACGTCGCGAAAAGCGCGCGCGGTTCGGCGCCACCACATGCGGTCAATGTTGAACGACAGCACATGGTTCAGCAGATCATAGCGGGGGGCAATCGCGGTAAACATATCGCGAACAGCGCGCGCGGCCGAGCGAGGGTCGCTGGCGCCTTCGGGCGCGGCCCCCACTACGACTGCGGACTTGCTGGCTTCATGCACCGTGGTTTCCTGCATCGTTGATCGAGCTATGAGAATCAAACAGCAGTCGAGGTCGATCGCCGCAGCTTATTTTCGCTTCTTCTTTTTCTTGCCGGCGTTCTTGCCGGGTGCGTTCTTCAGTTGTGCGGCAATGGCTTCGATCTGCCGGATGTGGTTGGTATCGTGCCCGGCGAACATGCGCGCCAGGTGCGCAATGGTTTCTTTGCCGCGCTCGGCGTGCATTCCGTAGTTATCCCAGCTCGCGGGCGGAAGCGCCTTCAGCATCCCCAGATTGTTTTCGCGCAGCACCCGAAAAACTTCGAGTGACTGCTTCGGATCGCGTTTGCCGTATTGAAAAACCGATGCCCACACGTCCTGGTCAAAGGGCTGGATTGCCGTTCCATTCGCGCCGATGACCGAGCGCAGCCGCCAACTGGCAACGATCTCAACATCGGCCAGGTGCGCGACGATCTCAGCCATCGACCACTTGCCAGGCTCAGGCTTCCACTTCAACTCTTTCGGGGTCCGCACCTGAATCAGTTTCTTCAGCTTTGCCGCGGTTGTCCGCTGCACTTTTATGGCGTCATGGCCTTCCACGTGGCTCAGAATTCGCTGGATATATTGCTGCGCTGTCTCCGGCATAGTTTCCTCCCGTAGGATGTTTACGATTTCCTGCTGACCGATTTTCCGGAGACCGAGCCGCCCCGCGACAGCCGACGCAATTCTTCGACGGCGTCGATTACGGCGCTGGCCGGCACATCGCTGGCCACTTCCACCTTGCCGATTTCACGCGGGAGGATGAAGTGCACCACACCGTTCTGCGTCTTCTTGTCGGACTGCAGACGAGCGAGGATTTTGCGCGGGCTGACATTCACTTCCGGCAAGCGGCCCAGGCTCAACACCGCATCGACAATGCGGCCCGCAGTTACGCTGTCGGTGCGGCCCACGCTGAGCGCAATGTTGGTCGCCGCGATCATTCCCCAGGCGACTGCTTCGCCGTGCAGCAGGCGTCGGTAGCCGGTTTCGGCCTCCAAGGCGTGGCCAATGGTATGGCCCAGGTTTAGAACGCGGCGCAGGCCGCCCTCGCGTTCATCGGCGGAAACGACTTCGGCTTTGAGCCTTACAGACTGTGCGATGAGCCACTCGAGTTCCGCGGGATCGCGTTTCAGGATGCGGTCGCGATTCTGTTCGAAGCGCAGAAAGAGTTCGACGTTTCCGATGATGCCGCACTTCAGCGCTTCATACAATCCAGCGCGCAACTCGCGATCGGGCAAGGTCTTTAAAACAGTGGGATCGATCAGCACCACCCGCGGATGGTAGAACGTTCCTATCATGTTTTTGCCGGCGACGAGATTGACTCCCGTTTTTCCGCCGATCGAAGCATCCACCTGGGCCAGCACGGTGGTGGGAATTTGCACTAACTCGATGCCGCGCATGTAGAGCGAAGCCAGCAGTCCGCCGACGTCGCCTACAATTCCCCCACCGAGAGCGACAATCACCGCCTTGCGGTCCGCGCCCAGGCGCACCAGTTTATCGGCGAGGGCCTCTACCGTCGCCAGGCGCTTGGTAGGCTCGCCATCGGGCATCGGGATTACCTGGGGGGTGAAGCCGCTGGCCTTCAGAGAACTCACAAGTTTGGCTCCCCAGCGCTGGCGCACTGGCGGGACGGTCACCACAAAAATGCGGCTGGCCGGCGGCAGCAGTTCGCTCAGCACTGAGCCTGCTCGCGTGAGCAGGCCGTTCTCAATCCACGCCTGATAGGGTCGTGGCGGCACATGGATGGTCACTTGCGGCATGCGGTTTCCATAATAGCGTATGCGATCATCGGGATAGCGATGCAGTCAAGCTTTGCTGGTGGTTGGAAAGGCCGCAGAAATCGCCATCGAAGTTAGCAGCACTCCGGCCACTATGCCGAGCGTAACCGCGATGGGAACGCGGAAATAGTGAGCCGTCAGCATCTTCAGACCCACCAGAATCAGCACCAGCGCCAGCCCATAGCGCAGGAAGCGGAAAATCTTTATCAGTCCGGAGACGGCGAAGTACATGGATCGCAGTCCTAAAATCGCAAAAACATTCGAGGTGTAGACGATAAAGGCATTGAGGGTGATGGCCAGGATCGCAGGGATGGAATCGACGGAAAAAACAATGTCGGTGGTTTCGATGACCAGCAGCACGACCAGCAGCGGAGTCGCGTAGAGGCGGAAGTTCTCCTGCGGTTTGCGGACGAAGAACTTCCCGCCTTGGTAGTCGCTGGTCACCGGGATAAAGTAGCGCAGCGCCTTCACCAACGGATTTTTTCTGGGATCGACCTTGTGCTCCCCAAGCACCAGGAATCGGATGCCGCTGACGATCAGCAAGCCGCCGAAAATGTAGAACACCCAATGAACGTGGGAGATGAGACCGACTCCGGCGACGATAAAAATGCCGCGCATGATGATCGCGCCCAGAACTCCAAGAAACAAAACGCGATGTTGTTGCGTATCAGGGACCGCGAAATAGTTGAAGATTACGAGGAATACGAAGAGGTTATCGACGCTGAGAGAAACTTCCAGCACATAGCCGGTCACGAATTCCAGCGCTATCTGGTGGCCTTGCCAGAAAAACAGGACGGCCGCGAACGCGGCGGCCAGGCCGACATACATGGCGCTCCAGCCCAGCGCTTCGCGAAACCGGATAGCATGGCCGGGGCGGTGGAAGAAGCGCAGATCCGCCGCCAGCATGCCGAGCGCGAAAAGGTTGAACAGAATCCAGAAATAGAGCAATGGGGCTTCCCGGCGCGAGAAAGATGGCTGATGGTTGATGGTTGATTGCTGATTAACAATACGACTGCGAGCGACCTGCAGTTTTCAATCAGCAATCAAAAAACAACAATCTGCATCAGCGATTTATTTCTGTCTTCCCCTTTGGCCACTGACCCAATCATCCCAAATGTCGTTGGCTTTGAGCATCTCCACGCTGTTGCTCTCGCGCATGGTCCGCTCAATCTGATCGTGGGTAAGACGCGGGCCAATCTTCACGGGCAAATCTGCCAGTTCAACGCTCAGGGCGGCGGCCTCCGCGACGTGCTTTTTCAGTTGGGGAAAATCTACTTTGTCGTAGGTGTCGGAGATGGCGTGATAATTCTCGAGATAGTTTGCCTCGTCCTGCTCGGCGACGAAGGTAGGAACGCCTTCCAGCATGAAATCGAAGTGGTCGGTGCCCCATTCCATTGTCGTGAGCACGTCTTTCACGCCAAACTGCGCCAGCGGAGCGATTAATAACTTCGTGGTGTCGGCGATATCTTTGCGGCCACCGAGCGAGAACCCTGTGGTCTTTCCCGTGCCCGAGTCGTAAATGATGACTCCGGCGGCCTTGTCGAGTTCGGCGCGATGGTTGAAGGAGTAGGCGCGGGAGCCGAGTAATCCCTCTTCTTCGCCGGAGAAAAGAATGAAGCGAATGGTGCGCCTCGGCTTCACGCCCGAAGCCTTGATAGCCCGCAGCGCATCGACCACCAGCGCCGCATTGCAGCCGTTATCGAGCGCGCCCGTTCCCAGTTCCCACGAGTCGAGGTGCGCACCCAGGATCACGAACTCGTCCGGCTTCTCGCTGCCTGTGATTTCTGCGACCACGTTCGAGGTCTTGATCGGCCCGCCAATCACGTTAGGAATGGAAAGGTCGGCCCACACCAGGTTTCCGGCGGCGAGCAGGCGCGCCATGCGCTCGCCATCCTCGCGGGCCACGATGACCATGGGCAGGCGGTCAATTTCTCCCGCGTTCGAGTTTGTGTGCCGGTAAAGAATGTCGTGCTCGCGCGTGGCCATGAATGCGACCGCCATGGCCTTCCCTTTCACCGCGCGGTCGATCGCCGGCGGGGCATTTGCGTATTCGGCGAACAGATCGTCCCAGGTCTTGAGAACGATGGTGTGAACCAGAACGACTTTCCCGGCAATTTCGCCGGCCTTTTTGAAATCGGCTTCGCTACCTCCGCCTACGTCGACAACCGGAACGTGCTTCACCGGGGCCAGCGCAGGAGCCCACGCTACGGAAACCGCGCGCACGCGAAAAGGCGACAGCACCGTGCCTCCGCCCAGTTTCGAGGCATCGACCTGGTAAGCCGTGGTTGCCGTCATCTCGGTTGCGCCTTCGGACCAGGAGTTCGGAATGGTGAATCCTTCGGTATGAACGCTGTCGGCGCCGGCCGCCGTGAAAGCCTGCACTCCCCAGGTGATCGCATGCTGCATCGCGACCGTGCCAGGGACGCGGCCGCCGATTTCGTCGGTCAGCCGGTGAAGATTCACTTCCAGCGGCGAGGGCTGAAGCGCGGCCTGGATCACTAGATTGGCTTCGCTGGTGTCGGCGGGTGGATTTGCGGCAAGGCAGGTAACGCAGAAAATGAAAGAAAACAGCAGGGTCTTCCCGATTCGCATATGGGGTGCATTAGAAATGAAATGCGCGAAAAGCGCAAAAATGCTTCGGGCGTCAGGCGGTTGCGTACGAAACTCATTGACTCGGGGATTGGCCCTGAGGTGAAATCTTCCAACTGGTGCGCAGAGTGTCGGCGATGAGCGACTGTTTCATCTGCCGACACAGGTCAACAGAGCCCGGGTCCTGGGCCGACTGGCATGCGTTTGTGTCTCGCAAGAGCGGAACCAGCGCGATCTTGAGATTACGGGGGTTGCCTATCTTCCGGACGAGTGTGCCATCGGGAAAGCGACCGAAGGAAACACCAAGGCCGTAAGGCAGGGGATGCGGATCGCTGGGATCCTTAACCAGTGCGACCGGGAAGTAGGGCAGTGGGTTCTTCGCCACGGAGTCTGAGAGGCTTTGGAAGTCTGCCTCAATTCGGAAAATGTCGGAGTGCCCACCGGATGGGTAGCTCGCCTCAAGTAAGTAGACGCCCTTCCCGCACGCGTCCTTCCACTGCGCGGCAGGATCGGTCACCGCAATCCCGTATCCTTCCCATTCGTCTAATAAGTCAAGTTGATCGTCCCAGCGCTCGAAAAAGAACCTTCCGGCCGCGTCGGTCCGCGTCGCTACGCTTCGCTTGACCTCGGAGCCTCGTCGGTGGTCGAAGTTTGCCGGAGCGTACGTCACCAACAAGCACACATCCATTCCCGGCACGGGCTTGCCAGTAACAGCGTCCACTACGGTTCCGGAGATCCACGGCGTTCCGACATGGAAGAGGGATAGCCTATCCATCAGCCCCAGAGAACTCCCAGGTGCGAGTTTCCACAAGACGAATAGGACGACCACTAGCAAAAGAACGTACGGCCACCACCACTTGGATTTCGGTCGAGACGCCGAAGGCAGCAACGCGGCCATAACTCATTAGCAACCTAACTCCCGGCCAAGTCAAGAATGCTCACAAAGCCACTGATGACAAGAAAGAGTCATGACCAGGGCGGCCCGCGATGCGGTCGGCGCTCGGCCCTCACTTCGGCGGCAGCGGATCCATTTTGTCGAGGATACGAATGGTTTCGAGCATCACGCTACCCACAATCTGCAGGCTCTGCGGGCTGAGTTTGTCGACCGTGTCCTGCGGAGTGTGCCAGAAGACATTGTTGTAGCCATAGGTGAAATCGATCAGGTCGGCGCTGGGCACACCGCGTTTCATGAAGGGCAGGTGATCGTCGCTGACCTGATTGTTGCGCGCGAAGAAATGCGATTGATAGCCCAGGCGCTTCGCCGCTTCCCCTACAACATCTTCGAGCCACGCCGTAGAGTTGAGATCGCGATCGATGTCGAGGTCGGCGTCGCCGATCATATCGGCCAGCAGGAACGCTTTGACTTTTTTCAGGGTGCCGTCGGCCTGCCACTTTTGCGCCACGTGATCGATGCCGTACAAACTGTCGTCATTGAACGGCATTTCCTGAGGCAGACCACCCGAGCCGTCCGGCTTGATGGCTTCTTCTGCATCGTCCCAGACCAGCCAGACGCTGTAGCCGTCGCGCGGCTTGCCGCGTAGCTGATTGGCAAGCTCCAGCAGCAGCGCGCTCGAGGAAGCTCCGTCATTCGCGCCGACGTAGGACGTGTGGCGCAGCGGGTAGTTGGTATCGTAGTGGCTGGCAATCACAATGATGCCGTCTTTTGTGCCGGGATACTTGGCGATGATGTTGTGCACCGGGAACTTGCCCTCGGGCGTGTCGGCGGTGAAAATGTCGTCCTCGACGTCATCGCCTTTCAGGTGAGCATCGATGTAGACTTCAACCTTCTTGTGATTGGCGCTGCCCACTGGGCGCGGGCCGAAGTTCACGATCTCTTTCACGTACTGCATGGCGCGGTTGGCGTCGATGGCGGGCGGCGGGCCGGAGTCGGGTGGCAGATTCAGGGCGGGGACGGGCGCCGCCGCGGAAACTGGCGAAGTTTGAGATGTCTCCTGCGAGGCGTCTTTATCGCGGTCACAGGCCAGCCAAATCAACATGCACGCCAGCAGAATCCAGCGCAAAGATTTTGCTCCCTTCATTGTCATTGTCATTCTCATTGGCATCGTCATTGCGACTGGCGTCCCCCCTGCTTGGCTTTCTGCTTTTCTTGCCGAGCGTTGCGCTGCTTGGGATGCACCAACCAGGCTACGCCAATGCTCAGCGCATACAAGACCAGCATGGGCGCAGCGAAAACGCACATGTTTACGATGTCGGGCGTGGGCGTAACGATGGCCGCAATAATGAATATGATGAGAATCGAATAGCGGAAGTTCTTGATCATGAACTCCGGGCTCATGATTCCCATGAACGCCAGGAAGAACACGAGAATCGGCATCTCGAAAATCAAGCCCATGCCGAGAATGATGCTCAGGAAGAGCTGGGTGTATTCGGTGATCGTGATCATGGGCTGGAACTGCTTGCCGAAACTGATCAGGAAATCCAGGGCGCGGGGATAGACGATCCGGTAGCCGAAATATCCGCCCGAGACGAACAGGGTGATCGTCGAAACCATGAATGGCACGACGTAACGTTTTTCGTTGCGATAAAGGCCCGGCGAAATAAACATCCAGACCTGATACAGCACATAGGGTGAGGTCAGGAATAGACCGGCGAGGGCCGCAACCTTCAAGTAAAGGTTGAAGGGGTCGGTGGGATTCAGAAAGACCAACTTCTCAGGTAAGCCGTGCTTCTTGAGCACGTCGACGATGGGCCTCTGCGCGAACCCAAAGAGCCATTCGGCCTTCCACCAGCACACTCCGAAGCCAACAGCTACGGCAATAATGGAATGCACGAGCCGCTTGCGAAGTTCCTCGAGGTGATCGAGGAAACCCATGGTGGTCATGGGTTCTTTCTCGTCGCCTTCCTGGCCGCTGCCGCGCGCGGCTGCGAAATCAAACATGCGATTCCTGCGAGGTGGCTGAGGTTACACCATCCGAAGGAGAGACTGCCGCGCTCTCGGCGGGCGATGGAACAACTGCGCCCGTGCCGGCGGCATTTGTGGCAAAGAGCGGCTCATCGTCAGAAGCGGCCTCGGCAGCTTGAACTTCGGTGGCGTGATCTTCCGCCGCGGCGAGTTGCGCCACACTGCCGTCTGCGCCACCGATTTCGAGAGACGCCGCGTTGGGAGTGCGGCTGGTGGCGCCTTGCGGAGGCGGGGCAGGCGGCAGAATCGTCTGCCGATTCTCGACTTCCCGCTTCTCGACATCGAGATTCGAAATCTCCTGCTCGATTTGCGCCTTGAACTCGTTCGAAGCGCGCTTGAACTCGTTCATATACTTCCCGACCTGGCGCGCGATCTCCGGCAACTTCTTGGGCCCGAAGATGATGAGGGCCAAAACGAAAAGGAAGATCGTCTCGGAAAAGCTCATGCGCTTCATCATACTGCCGGAAAAGGAAAAGCAGCAATGCAGGCGAGACACGGATTTGACAACGAACTTTTCCTGGGGCGGCGATTTCTTTGCGCTTGCTGGTTTTGCGCGCTCAAGAGCGCCAGAACTGGGCACGATTTGCCGGGTCCGTCATGGGCAGATTTTGCCCGGCTCACGTTATCTAACGACGTGGAACGACCTCAGCAGCCGCCGATGCTTGCCAAAGCATTGTGAAATGTGTGGATTCAGCGGGCACGACAAGAGCGAATGTTTGGCATTGAACCTGCCTAAGTCAGTGGGAACCGCCGACTGGCAACGCGCGATGCCGGCGTTTCATCCGGCACCGTGCCAATAGTCATTCGGAACGAAGAGTCCGCTTCAAAGGAGAAGCATATGTCCGTATCAGGGATTTCCAACGGCCTCAGTACCCTACCAGCAATTTCCAACGGCCTCAGCACCGTTGGCTCGAACAACCCGAGTGTGCACAACAACCTGCGCCAGTTTCAGCAGGAGTTTCAGCAACTGGGCTCGGATCTGCAGAGCGGCAACACGACCGCGGCGGATCAGGACTATGTCTCGTTGCACACTCTGGCGGGAGAAGGAGGAGATGTCAGCTCCGGTCCTTCGACCCCAGGCAGCAATCCCCTGGTGCAACAATTCAACCAACTGGGCCAGGATCTTGTGTCAGGAAACATATCCGGAGCGGCGCAAGCCTATGCCAGCCTGAAACAGGACTTCCAGAGCATCGACCAGGCACACAACAATCTTCGTACCCACGTTCATAACGGCCTGCAGACGGGCGGGCAGCAAGGTCCGGCAAGCCCGGTGGGTCCAGCGACTCCGGCTGATCCGGGTGGTCTGGCGAGTTCGGGGCTGCTATCGACCGGCCTCTCCACCGTGCAGACGGCGTACGCCTCGCTGCTGCAGGGCCTGCAGGACTTTGGTTCGGAGGCGCTGAACCCTTCGCTCCAGCTCTTGTCAGGTTCGAGCGGCATCTCGATTAGCGCATAGTCGGGATTAGGCATCGTAGCGCGCAACCAGGGCGCGCTTCAAAGAACGGGCTTGATTCGGTTGCAGGTCCTCCCGCGGGACTGGGAGCGGACGGGCCGCAGCAAGCGGAGTTATGATGTTGCCGCCATGCAAGTCTGGTTTGCGCGCGGCAGCGAAGTCTCCATTCGCGAACAGCTGGTGACCCAGGTCGTGCTCGGCATTTTGAGTGACGACCTGGCGCCGGGACAGCGGTTGCCGAGCACGCGCGATCTGGCGCGGCGCTTCCACCTGCATCCCAACACGATCAGCGCCGGCTACCGCCAACTGGAACGCGAGCGCTGGGTGGAGTTCCGGCGCGGCAGCGGAGTCTACATTCGCGCCAGCAAGCCAGAAGTGCTGCCCACGCCGGGTCTGGCGCTCGATCAAATGATCGCGCGGCTATTTCGCTCGGCGCGAAAGCTAGGCGTGACCTTGCCGGTGTTGCGGTCGCGCCTGCGGCAGTGGCTTGAACTGCAGCCTCCTGACCACTTCCTGCTGCTTGAGCCGGACCAAGAGTTGCGCCGAATCCTGGCGGCCGAGATCGCTCGCGCCGTGACTTTCCCGGTCGAATCCTGCGGGCCGAAAGATTGCCCCAAGTCGCCGGAGGGTGGCGTGGCGGTTGTGCTGCCCAACCGCGTGGCTACAGCGCGACAGGTTTTGCCGCCAAGCGCGGAGCTGATTACTCTGCAGATTCGTTCGGTGCCCGCTTCGCTGGCGGGGTATTTGCCTGCACCTTCGGGTGCTTTGGTGGGCGTAGCCTCTCGCTGGCCGGAATTCTTGAAAGTCGCGAGGGCTGTGTTGATCGCCGCGGGATTCCATCGCGACAGCCTCGTCTTTCGCGACGCCCGCGAACCTCACTGGCAGCGCGGCCTGAAGCAAACGGCAGCAGTGGTCTGCGACCTGCTAACCGCGGCGGAGCTTCCGGCGGGCTGCCGGGCGATTCCCTTCTCTTTGTTGGCCGAGGCGTCGATCGTGGAACTGAAACGCTACGAAGAGTTCATCCGCAGTCCGATCGCCTCTTAGGCTGTTTTCGTGGGTCAGGAACCTAATCGGGCTACCGGCGCATCTCAATCAATAGCGCCGTTCCGTGCCCATTACCATTGGTGACGATCCCGGTCCGGGGCAGTCTAAGTTGGTGATATACTGACGGATATCAGCGCGGTAGCTGGGGTGGAAGTAAGCCCCCAACCGAAGGAAATTCACGATGGCACGTAGTTCACGCCGATCACTCTTCCTGGTAGCTTTTTTCCTGCTTGCCTGCGGCTTTCTGGGCATTCTGTTTGCCCAGCGTTCCGGCCAGCAGTCGTCGATGACCGGCGACTCCGAGGTCAAGGACAGCCTGAAGCAGTTCACCGACGTGTACGCTCTCGTCGAGGACAACTACGCCGAGCCGGTGAATCCCGATAAAGCGATCTATAACGGGGCGATCCCCGGCATGCTGCATGCGCTCGATCCGCACTCGAATTTCTTTGATCCGAAATCCTACGCGCTGATGCGCGAAGACCAGCGCGGCAAGTACTACGGCGTGGGTATGACCGTCGGCCCGCGCAACAATAAAGTCATCGTCATCTATCCCTTCACCGGGACGCCCGCCTACAAGGCCGGCATTCATCCTGGCGATGTCATCATCGCGGTCGATGGCAAGTCGACTGAGAATATGTCCACTGGCGACGTAGCCGATCTGCTGAAAGGCCCCAAGGGCACGACGGTTCACATCAGCATCGCGCGCGACGGCGTGGAGAAGCCGATGGAGTTCACGCTCATCCGCGACGAGATTCCACGCTACAGCGTGGACGTACATTTCCTGATCAAGCCGGGCATCGGCTACATGCACGTCAACGGCTTCAACGAGACTACCGAGCATGAAGTCTCTGACGCGCTCGATTCCTTCGGCGATCTCAAAGGACTTATCCTCGACCTGCGCGGCAATCCCGGCGGATTGCTCAGCGAAGGCGTCGGCGTGGCCGACAAGTTCCTGAAGAAGGGACAGCTGATCGTCTCGCATCACGGCCGGGCTTCAGCCGAGAAGCGTTACATCGCGCAACATGGCAATGGCGGCAAAGACTATCCCATCGTTGTCCTGGTCAACCGGCTCACCGCGTCGGCGGCGGAAATTGTTTCCGGCGCCATTCAAGATCACGACCGCGGTCTGATCGCGGGTGAAGTAACCTTCGGCAAAGGTCTAGTGCAAACGGTGTATCCGCTGTCAGAAAACACCGGACTCGCTCTGACCACTGCTCACTACTACACTCCGAGCGGACGGCTCATCCAGCGCGACTACAGCAACATTTCGCTCTACGACTACTACTACAACCGTGACACTGCCGACAGCACCAACATGGCGAACCGCGAGGTGAAACTCACTGACAGCGGGCGCACCGTTTACGGTGGAGGCGGCATTACTCCCGACGTAAACATTCCTCCGGTGAAGAGCAGCCACTTCCAGGACACGCTGTTGCAGCATTACGCGTTCTTCAACTTCGCCAAGCGTTATGTCGTGGATCATCATCCCACGAAGAGCTTCGAAGTGGACGATGCGACCATGCTGGAATTCCGCAAGTCTCTCGACGCGGACAACATTCCTTACACGCAGGCAGATTTGATGGACAACAATGACTGGATCCGGTCGAGCATCAAGTCAGAGATTTTCGTCGATGCCTTCGGGCAGGACGAGGGCATGAAGGTTCGCGCCGAATCTGACCCGGAAGTGATCAAGGGCCTGGAGCTTCTGCCTCAGGCGAAAGCTCTGGCGGATAATGCCAAGAAGATCGTCGCCGAGCATAACCCAGCTCCGGCGTTCAATCGGTAATGGCGCAATTGATTCCCGAAAGGCTCGGAGGAACTCCGGGCCTTTTGTTGTATAGCCGGGCATCCATACCTTCATTGACTTCACCTTCCTGCTATGTGAAAATCCGCGCGAGAGGCGCCTTGGGGCTCGATTGAAACCGATCATTCTGGCGGGCGCGGTGCTCCTGTCGCTGGCCGCGGGATGGACTGACTTGCGCAGCCGGCGCATCCCGAACTGGCTAACCGTGCCGGGGTTGCTGACCGGCGTCGCCGCCAACACCGTTCTCGGCGGCTGGAGCGGCCTGAAGACTTCCCTGCTGGGCGCGCTCGTCGGCCTGGCATTGCTGTTGCCGTTCGTGCTGCTGCGCAGTCTGGGCGCGGGCGACTGGAAACTGGCTGGCGCGTTGGGAGCGTTTACCGGCCCCGCAGCGCTCGTCGATCTGCTGCTGGGTTCAGTCTTAGTGGCGGGAGTGATGGCGGTGGCACTGGTGATCTACAAGCGGCGTACGCTGCAGACGATTCGCAATATCGGGCACATTCTCGTCTCGCTGGCGACGTTTCGATTGCCGGGATCGCAGGTTTCGCTGGATAATCCAGAGTCACTGAAAGTTCCCTACGGTGTGGCTCTTGCCCTGACGGTGGTGCTTTATGGGATTCTCTGGAAAGTGGGAGTTGTGGCCTAGCATGTTGCCTTACGCGCGATCCATTCTTTCCGGGTTTCGGAAGCAGGCCAGGTTTCGCAGGCTGGCCGGGCTCCGCAGGCTGGCCAACGAAACCCGGGGCGCGGAAATTGCCGAAGCCGCCGCCGTCCTGCCGCTGATGTTCATGATGCTGCTGGGCATTTTCTGGTTTGGGCAGGCCTTCAGCATTTATGGCGCAATCACCCGCGCCGCGCAGGAAGGCGCGCGTGCTGGAGCCTTCCCTTATTGCGCAACCTGCGTAGGATCCAACAACCTTACAGCATACGCGACGAATGCAGTGAATGCGACGAACAATGCCCTGCTGGCGTCCAATCTGAACCCAGCGTCGGCACAGTACCCAGCGACTCCGCCGCTGTTCAACTACTGCGTCAGTACACTGGGGACGTCCGGAGGATGTGGTCCAAGCAGCACGATCTGCGTGCAGACTCCCGTCCAATTGGCGGCTCCGCTGTCCGCGGGTGGAAGCGGGGTCTGCGGCACCTCCGTCTCCTTCCAGTACCCATTCCAATTCTGGCTGCCGTTTACTTCACTGAACAAGCAAAAGATCTTCCTGACGGCGCAGGCCCGCGCCCGTATGGAGGTGCATTGATTTGCTGGTCTCAGCGTCGTGATCGTCTCAGCAACTGGATCGGCGGCCTGGGCTTGCGCGACGAGCGCGCCGCGCAATTGGTGGAGTTTGCCGTTGCCCTGCCATTGTTGGTGTTCTTTGTGATCGGTATTTTCGACTTCAGCAACGCCTTCACTTTCAAGCAGAAGCTTACCAACATCACGCGCGATGCGGCCCGCGCGGCGGCATCTGATCCGGCCAATGATCTGCAGTCGTACTCGACGGTAGCTCCGGCCTCGGTTACTGACGCCTTCTACGACATTTATAACTATCTACAAGCTAACAGCATCAACACCTGCGGCATCAGCAGCACACCCAGCCCTTCAGGGGTCCTGACGTGGACGTATACGGCTACTGGAAACGGCTGTCCCCCCTTCGGGCTGACCATCATCATCAATAGAGGGTATTACTTCCCCTCAGCCGCGGCGACGCAACCCGCAAATTGTCAGACGCCGCAGCCGCCGGGTGGGCAAACCGCAATCATTGGCACTTGCATCAGCGTCCAGTATGGCTACCAGTGGCGATTCGGCCGCATTGCAAGCCTCTTGGGTGGCGCCACGGCGCTGCCCACCACAATCAGCGCCGCAGCTGTCGCGATGAACGAGAATTAGAAAAGGCATGAAACCACCCGCCATCAGCAGATTTCGCCGGACCAACGATCCTCATCAACGGGAGAGTGGCGTCACCATGGTGCTGGTTGCGATCGCCATGGTTGCCATCATCGCCATGGCTGCACTTTCGATTGACGTCATCACGCTTTATCTGGCCCGTGAGGAGGCGCAGCGATCGGCCGACCAGGCCGCGCTGGCAGCCGCCCGCGTGATTTCGATTTCAGGGTTGACCGGCAACCCCAATAACGCTCCTCCTTGGGGATGGGTATCGGTTTGCGGCGGACCAAACAGTCCTGCTTCTCTGGCTGCGATCGCGGTCGCAACGCAAAGCGCGGTGGGTGACGCCGCAACCACTCCCACCGTAACCTACTCCGCCGGAGGCCAGAGCGGGCCCGACTGTTCCACTTTCACCGCTGGAGGACCCTTCGGTGTGAATCCGCTGGTCACCGTGCAACTTACGCGCGCCAACCTGCCAACTTTTTTCTCGCGCATCTGGGGAAACACGGGAAACACTGTAACCGCATCGGCTACGGCCGAAGTCTTTAATTCTTCGGCTTCTGACCTCAATTCGAACGGCGGGCCGACGGGCAGTGTCACTCCGGTGCTACCAAGCTGCGTGAA
>JBEKRY010000062.1:0-21061 GCA_049517555.1 Candidatus Sulfotelmatobacter sp.
TCCCACCATCGCTTCCCGCTCCACTGATTTGCCGATGTCTTCCGCCAGCACCTGTCGCTTGATCTTCATCGATGCAGTCCGCGGAAAATCCTTCTCCCAGATCAGGTATCCACCCACACGCTTGAAATCCGGCAGCTTCCGATTTCGCGCCGAGATTTCCTCCAGCAACTTGCCATCGAATTTCTGATTCTGTTCGAGTCGCAGCACAAGAACCAGATTCTCACGTCCGAGTTCCTTCTTCGGCCAAACGAAGTTTGCCGCAAACACGCTGTACTCTTTCACCGGCAGCCCGTCGAAAACGGTTTCAATGTCCTCGGGATAGATATTCTTTCCGCCCTCGGTCACGATCATGTTTTTCTTGCGCCCGAACAGTTGCAGATGGCCATTCCCGTCAAACCGGCCCAGATCGCCCGTCAGGAGCCAGCCATCGACAATCGTCTCCAGCGTCAACTCCGGATCGTCGAGATAATGCGACATCACCGTCTTGCTGCGCACAGCGACTTCACCTACACCTTCAGCGTCCGGATTCAAAATACGCAGTTCAACTCCCGGCAGTGTCTTCCCGACAGTGTCAGCGCGAAACGGCTTCAGATCATTCAACGTGAGCGCCGTGCCAGCTTCGGTAAGGCCATACCCATTCACCACAGGTATGCCGAGATCGTAAAAGAACTGCATGCTCGACGGCTCCATGAATGCCCCGCCGGTGATCAGCGCCAGCACTTCGCCTCCAAAGCCGCGGTGAACGCTCGAAAGCAAAATGCGGCTGAGCTTCACATTCGGCCGGCGACGCGTCAACATCCGGTTGGTCGCAATCATCGCGTTCAGAAACACCCGCTTCCACGCCGGCAGCGCATCGAATTTCGCGCGCAGACCGCGCTCCAGATTTTTCACCAGCATCGGGACTAAGGCCACGTAAGTAATGCGATAGCGCACAAACGCATCGCGCACGAATTCCGGGCGCAGGGTGCGCAGGTGCACCACGCACGCCCCGCACACGAACGGCCCAATGAAACCGACCATGAAATCAATCGCATGGTTTGTAGGGAGAATACTCAAATACCGCACTCCCGGCCAAAACGGATACCACGCGGTCAGCGCCCGACACTGTTCCAGATAATTTTCGTGTGTGAGAACGCACCCCTTGGGCCGCCCGCCGGTTCCCGATGAGTAGACAATGCAAGCGACATCGTCTTTCTGCCGCATCACAAAATCAGGAGCACCTTTGCGCTTAAAGTCCTCCCAGCGAAACGCGCCCGCCAGTTCCGCACCCAGCGGAGCTTCGGTGACGAGAACAATCTTGGTCGCAATTTTCTGGAAGCCGGGCGACTCCATAATCGCCCGCCATAAGAAGTACTCGACGATCAGCACCTTGGCCTTGGAATGCGCCAGCAACTGCAGATGTTCCATCGCGGTCAGCTTGTAGTCCAAGGGCACAAGCACGCCGCCGCAAAAAAAGATTGCGTAGGCCGAGATCAGCCACTTCGACTGATTCGTCATGATGATCGCCGCGCGGTCGCCGGCATCGTAATCGGCGTCCTCCAGCGCGCGCGCCAGCGGCAGAGCAATCTCTTTGAAATCCGAATATGTGAGGCGGACTTTTTCGCGATCGCGATCCGCCTCAATCAGGCATATCTCGGAGGAGAACCGATCGAGCGCATCCCGCAGCGCTGCGCCCAGACAGCTGTATTGGCGGAGATCAAGCATAGGAAATTGCTAACAGTTGATTGTAGATTGCGAATTGGGCAAACCGATGACCCGCGGCAGCCGACGTTCCTAAGCAATCAACAATCAGAAATCAGCAATCAACAATCGTTTCACAGCCGTGCCTGTATCTTCCCCGCCAGCGTACGGAAGTCGCTCACGCCCTGCAGTTCATAATCCGGCAATTCGACGTGAAAGTGGTTTTCCAGGCGCGTCAACAAATCGAGGGTCTGCAGGCTATCGATACCGAGCGCCTTGAAGAAGTCCTCGTCGGGAGAAAGTTTTGCCCGCGGCACCTTGAAGTGCGCCGCGGCCAGGTTCAGGATTTCATCGAGAGTCTGATCCGCTGTCTGCATATTCATTCACTCTAAAGCCTTTGCAATGTTTGACTGCTTGCACGCAACCTCCGCAGTTGGCTGCCATCATGGCAAATAAGGCTGCGCGTCCGTGCTCTCCACAAATTTCTTCAACCCCGACTGCACCGCGGGCCTGGAAAACAGTTCACAGAAAATATCAATTTCCCGCCGCAGTTCCTCGTGCGGAATCGGCTTGATGAAGTCCTTGGCCGCGACCGCGGTTTGCCGATCGAACTTTCCGATCTGGACTGCCGTTGCCCGGGCCACGCGCAACGCCTCGCCTTCGCCTACCACCTGGCTTACCAAACCAATCTGCTGCGCCTTGGTGGTATTGAAACTACGCCCCGTCAACAACAGGTCGCGCACCACCGCATTTCCCAAATCTCGCTTCAGCCGCGGGATTCCACCGAAACCAGGAATCAATCCCAGCCGTAGCTCCGGAAAACAAAAGCGAGCCATCTTGTCCGCAATAATCAAATCGCACACCAAAGCAAGCTCAAACCCTCCGCCAAATGTCACACCGTGGATCGCGGCGATTGTCGTCAGGGCCGAAGCGTCAATCCGATTCAACACGCGATGAATTCGCTCGAGAAAATCCCGAACGCCAACAACCGCTTGCGATTTCTCCATCGTCAGCGACCGTTCGTAGAGCTCTCTGAGATCGGCACCGGCGCAAAAACCCGACTTCAACTCGCTGTGCACGATCAGCGCATGCGCGTCTGTTTCCAAATCGTCCAAAGCGGATGCGAATTGCTCCAACTCAGCCAGCGACAGCGAACCCAGTTCGTTGCAAGGGTTGCGATGCAGCGCCAACTCGATGACCCCGCTCTCCACCTGCCACGACAGCGCTTGCCCTTTGAATTTTCGCACGCCCAGTCCAACCCTTTCGCCGACGCTCAAACTACTAAACCGCCTGCCTCACCTGATACATCTCCTCGATCTCGCTCCGCATGCGTGCGGAAATCAAGTCGCGCTTCAGCTTCCCGTTTGCCGTAAGCATTCCATTCTCAATGGAGAACGGTTCCGACCGCAGGTAAAACGCCCGCACCTGCTTATAGTGCGGAAGTTCAGGATTCACCGCGTCGAGTGCTGCCTGCACTTGTTCCCGCGACACACTCCCCGTGACAATCGCCGAAAGATATCCCCGCCCATTCCCCACGATGACCACCTGCTGCGCACCCGGCAAACAGCGCAAGATTTCCTCTTCGATGGTTTCTGGCGGAATCTTATGCCCCGACCCGAGAATGATTAGATTCTTGATGCGCCCCACGATCCGCCACTTCCCGGATGCATCCATCTCGCCCTGGTCGCCGCTGTGAAACCATCCGTCGCGCAGCGCGTCCGCAGTCTGTTGCGGACGGTTCCAGTAGCCCGGAAAAACATTCGGCCCGCGCACCACGATCTCATCATTCTCGCTGAGTCTCATCTCAATGCCAGGGATCGCAGGCCCAACGCGCCCGGCCGCCACATCGTTCGGATCGTCCATGGTACAAATCCCGGTCGTCTCCGTCAGTCCGTACACCTGCAAAACGGGGATGCCGAGCATGCTGAAATAATCCTGGGTCTCAGGAGTGAGTGGCGCCGACCCGCAGATCAAAGCCTTCAGATTCTCACCCACCATTTTCTTTCGGATCGCGGGAAAGACCACAGCATCCGCCAGCCACTGCCAGATCGTATCGCCAGCTCGCGAGCGCTTTTCCTTCTGCCGCGCCCGAGCAACCTTGGCTCGCGAGTAAATCGCCTGCGCGACGCCGCCCTTCTGCGCAACCTGCTCATCCACTCCCCGCCGCATACGCTCGAGCAACTGCGGCACATTCAAAAAATAATGCGGAGCCGTTGCCGGCATGTCGTTCGGAATTCTCGTCAAGTCGGTGTTCACAGTCACCAGACTTCCACGCAGCAAGAACGTCAACATCGCGATCCACGAAGCGCAAAAACTAAACGGCAGGTAATGGAAAATCCGGTCCTGCCCCGACCGGCCCCCCATTAGCAAGTCCAGCCTCGCCCCTGTGCACCCTAGCATGAATCCAACGTTTCCCGCGGTTAGCACAACGCCCTTGGCCTCGCCCGAAGTACCTGAAGTGTAGATGATGGTCACAGGATCGTTGTCGGCCAACTCCGGACCGGCGATTGCATCGACACCCGCGAAGGCGAAGATCTCGTCAAAAAGAAAATGCGGCGGCGCCTCGGACCAATTCGCCCTCGGCCAGTTCTGCTTGATTCCATCGCGCAGCGTGTCGTCGCCGCAGCACACCAGGGCCGGTGTGCTGTCCTTCATCATCGCCACCAACTCCGCTGGAGCCTGGCGGGAGTAGAGTGGAACCACGATCAACCCCTCGGCCATCGCGGCCAAATCCATCGCCATCCAGCGAATGCTGTTCGCGGCAAGTAATCCGCAGCGATCGCCCTTCTTTAATCTTTTTGCGGCGAGAAATGTGCGTGCCTTGCCAATCAACTCCAGCAATTCGCCACCGGTCACTCCCGAGACTTGGCCGTCGCGAATTTCAAGGAGCACTTTCGCGTCCGCTGCCGCTTTCACTTGCGAAAATATTTCTCCGACAAATGGCATGAGCTTTGTGTGTCGAACACCGGGGGACGATTAACTGTACGCGGCCACCAACTGACGCAGCGAAGAGTTCATCGGAGGCAGGTAGTCCTCCCAACTCCATTCGCCTTGTCGAGTCGGAAATTCTGGATATCGTCGCTGCACTTCCTCCTCGAAAAATATTCCCATCCGCGCCATCACCTTCAGATTCTTAACCACCGTACGCGCAATGCCGTCCGCGATCCGCTCGCCCTGCGTCGCCAGTAATTCCAAGGCTGCAAGGAGTTTTTGTTCGAGATCCGGATCGTCAACGTTCATCAACAAATCCTCATGCCCGCGCTCGCGCATCAGATTGCGAATGCGCTCATCCATCGTGATCCCCGCGGAGGGAACCAGCGCCGGCATCGACGTCACAATGCCGTGATACCGCGACGAAGCCATCATGTGGCAGGCCCGCAGAATGCTGACCAATTCGTACATGTTGTACTGGTCCGAGGTCAAAACCGGCACTCCGCCCAGCTTCTCCGCGATGCGATTTGCCGGACGGGCATCCAACCGCTCCGTCGCCGCCAGAATTACGAACACATTCCTCCGCTTGCGGAATGCGTCCACCGCGTTGGCAATGGAAGTCCAATAATGTTGATAGGCGCGATCCGCCGCCGGCCCCGAGTTATGAAAATAGACCGTGCGGTAATGACTTTCTTTGTATGCCCCGGTCAGACCGTGCAACGCGTACTTGGCCACCGACGCCTTCACCGGCCACTCAAACGGATTAATCGGACAAACCACCAACACCGGTGTTCGCCCATCCCATCCCACTTGCCGCAAGACATTCTGCCCGTACTCCGGCGGGCGCGGCTCAAAAGTCCACGCCGTATCCGTGCCCAATTCCGTCGGCACACCCAGTTCGCGCAACACCGTGCGCGACTCTTCATTGCGGGTAATGACCAGCGAATTCCTGCAGTAACGCCCGCACATCTTGGCGACCAGGGGATCCATGTAGCCGGCTTCCGCTCCGTATCCGACGGAAAGTTTATTCTGCACCGCAGCGATGCCGAGCGAGCCAATCATCATCGTGGTCAGGGCATTGGCGAACTTGCTCTTGAACATCGAGCCTTCGCATGCCACTACGCCGTGGTGCCTGGGAACTTCATCAAACAGAAACGGCGGAAAAATATCCGGCAAGTGCACTTGCTTCGTGCCCTCGAAATAACCCTTCGAGAACTCAAAGTTCTGACTCATCACACTGAACTCGACCCGCTCCGCGCCCAGCACATGCCGGATCTGGCGCAGCATTTCGTCGACCCGCACGTCCGATCCCATGTTGCGCGTCCCGTTGTAACCCGCGAAAAGGAGTTTTAGCTTTTCACCGGGCTGCCAGGCCTGGCCCGCGCCTAGCATCCATCTCACTTTTGCTCGCTCGATGTTGCCGCTGACCCACGCCTCCAACACGAAGTCCATCATGCGGCGGTCCCTCCTGCAGCGGCGGGCCACGGTTTGTACTTGTATTCGAAATGATTCTCGCGGCTGAACTTCAACAGAGGAAAGCTGTACTGCGAAAACGGAACCGGCTTCCGTTTCAGCTCAGAAGTCACCCGCGTATTGTCGAACACTGTGTTCCACACCAGGTATGGCATGAACACTTTCAACAGCGAAGCGCCCTTGGCGATCGCGCCCTTGCGATTGGCCAGAAAATTCACCGAACCGGCAAACGGCTTTTCGGCAAACGGCAGAAATACCGGCCCGCGCTTCTGCTGTGCGGCAGCCAGCGCCGTCGTTAATTCGCGAAACGTCTGCGATCCCGTTCCCGACGAAAGATGATACGTGTCATACAACGGCTGATCTTTCTGGTGCAAGGTTGCAATCGCGTCCGCAACAAAATCCACGTTCACTATGTCGATCTTGTCCGTCGGACGAAACGGCAGCGCTGGCAACCCGGCCAAAAATACGAATGCCTTGACCATATCGAACTGGGTCGTCTCCGCATGCCGGCTGTCGCCCAGCACAATGCTCGGCCGAAAGACAGTCTTCGGCGTATCTGGCAGCAAAACTCGCGTCATGTGCTCGCAGAATTTTTTGGTGCGCGCGTACGGATCATAGTCCGACCGGTCCCACTCGATCGAGCGATCCTCGCTCACGACTTCGTTACTGCGCTTGCCCGCCACGGCGACCGTGCTCACCTCGCTGAACCGCCGCAGGCCGTGATAATGCTCGGCGTGCCGCGCCAGAGTCAGCACTTCGAGCGTGCCCCGCAGATTCACATTCAGGCAGCTTTTCTCCGACTTGCGATTCAGAGACGCGGCGCAATGGATCACCGAATCCGTGGTGTGCACCAGTCGATCATATTCGTCGCGATTCAATCCGAAACCGGAAGAGGTCAAGTCTCCGCAAAAGATCCGCACCTTGGTTTGCAGATATTCGTAGAAGCGCGGAAAATCCAGGTGCAACTGCAGCGCCCGCCACAGCCGCAACTGCGCTTCCTGCGGATCGCGCGCCCGCACCAGCACGTTCAAAGAGGCGCCGTGCTGTTCCAGAAGATTGGCGGCAACATGTGCGCCGATATATCCGGTCGACCCGGTCAGGAATATCGCCACGTGGCTCCGTCAGTCCCGGTCTTCACGGCGTCTCCGTTAGCCGGCGCAAGTTGAAAGCTGCGCGCAGGCCGCGCTTCCAAAGGCCTGCCTTCAATCAAGGGATAGGTCCAGCGGCGCAGCGCCGGAATGTGAATATTGATCCAATACTCCCACCAATCCAGCGAGCGCGTGTCGTACCCGAAAATATCCCGCTCCTCGGGTACCAGTGCGTACGAAAGTTTCTCAACGTTTTCCGCCGCGAAATCATGTTCGTGCAACAGGATAAAGGGCTCGAAAAGTTCAATCAGTTTTTCCAGGCGCTCCAAGCTTCTTTCAGTCTTCACCAGCGGCGCCTTCTTCAACGGGAGCGGCGACATGATGCGCTGAATCGACTTCACGATCGCCTTCTGCGCCGGCGCCGACATGCGGTTGTAGCGTGTCTTTGAAACCGGAATCGCATCGAAGCGCAGCCGCAGCCACGATTCCAGCCCTTCCTGCGCCCGATAATGCTTGCGGTGCGCCAGAGAGGTCAACTCGATCGACCGCCCCATATCGCAAGGATTCGTCACCGAAGTCGCCAGTTGATAGAGCGGATCATGCCGTCTTTCCATTACGGCCGCGGCAATCAGAGTCATTCCATTGCAGACCGCATCCACCGGAATAATATCGAGCCGTTTTTTTTCGTTAGTCGGCAACTGCCGAAAATACGTCCCCAGCAGATACGACAGCGACGCCGAAGTATTAATGCCCTCATTCCACCCGAGGAAAGGCTTGGTGACCGAGGTCTCAACAATCGCCGGGCGCACCACCGCAACCGGCAATCCCGCGCCATATTTCACAATCAGGGACTCGGCCAGGCTCTTGCTGAGCGTATACGTATTCGGCCAGCCCAACTCTTTGGCCCGCCGCGTCCCGGCTTCGGTTAAGTAAGTCTTCAGCCAGCGAACCCGATTCTTGCGAATCTGATTCTCCAGCGCCGCACCGTGCAAGTCTTTCGCCGCATGTTCCTTCGACTGGGCCTGCATGCGCAAGCCCGAGGTCACTTCGTCGCTCTCGGCCTGCACCTCGGCCTGCTTCACCAATTCCTGCAGAGATCGGAATTCCTGTTCGGCGTCGAACTCCGCCAACCCGCGCGGATTGTAATTCGGCGTCAGCTTTTCACCGACCCGCCCATCCTGCTCGCCCGCCACATAGCAGGTGGAAAGATGCACAAGCCCCGCGTGATCCGCCGATCGCACAAACTCGAGAATATTGAGCGCCGCAGTCGTGTTGCTGGCAAGCGCATCGCGCAGATCAGGATTGAAGTCCGTCAGCCCCGAGCTGTTGATGATCAGATCGAGGTTCTTCTGCAAGCGGCGCGCCGTCTCAGCCCCGAGTCCGAGCCCAGGCTGAGTGACGTCCCCTTCGACCACCTCGATCTTCTCGCGCAGAAACTCCGGTAGCCGGTCGCCGTGCCGCTCAAACAGCGGATCGAATACCGGCGAGTCTTCCACCATCTTCTCGAAGCGCCGCTCCGCCGGATTCGACTTCTGCCGCCGGATCAGCAGATAAATTCTTTTCACGTCGGGCAAGTCGAGAAGCGTATTGGCCAGCCACACCTTGCCAATAAACCCAGTCACGCCAATCAGCATTACGTGCTTTCCAGAAAATGCCCGCCGCACGGAAAATCCCTGGCTCTGTCTTTGGCCCTCAAAATGAACGATGGGCTGAGCCGGCGAAACACTCCGCCGCTCGGCTGGAATCACCGCCGCCCGCAACTCCTCAACAGAAATGTCCAGTTGTCGTGCCAGTGTCTTGGGAGCCCTGCGCCCATCCGGATTCTCTTCCCTGAATTTCGCGAACGCCCCGCGCGGCCGGATCACCGGCTCCAGCAAACGCCCCGTCGCTGTTCCGTCGCGAAACTCTAATCTGTTGGCCACAATCCGCCCAACACCGAGGTGCTGAGCCAACGGTCGCATTACATGCTCCAACCCCTGGCTGACCAGCACCACTTCCGCGCCCGATTGCACCAACTCCCTAACCTTCAGCACGCCACGCTCTTTCAACCGCGGCATCAACTTGTATTGAAAAAACTCTTCGCCCAGCAAATCCAGGCGGTCGCGGGTCACTCCCCGCAACACGGCATGCACCACTCGTGTGGCAAATTTGCGATTGGTCGAATAAAGAAAGGGGCGCAGCAGCGCCATCAGGAAGATCAGCCCCCGCCGCCGGAAGCGCTCGGCGAACGTCTGGGCATTCCAGGTAAAGAACGCCACCGGTTCGACCACTGTCAGGTCAAGCAGGCTGCCCTCAACCCGCCAGTAGAGGGTGGGGGCCGTACTGGAATTGTGGTTTGTCGGTTCCAAAATGGCTGTTCGTCCCTCTACGGGGCTCCGGTGCGAATGGTCAGACGAAACTATCATTGTAAACAATCGAAGGGACAGAGCGAAGCGAAAGCTGCTGGATCCGGCATCTCGTTCCCCAGGAAAGGCTTATGTGCGGACAGCCGCCCCCGGCTCGCTTGCCCTGAGCGAAGCCGAAGGGTCGAGCGAAGCTCGGCCGGTCTCTAACTGCCAGCACGCATGGCTGGAGCAGGAGTCCAGACTACGATCCCACGGGCCGCTCGCGCCCCACAATCAGCGCAATCGCCCCGCTCATCGCCAGCGTCGCCCCAATCGCCAGCAATCCGCCGCGAAACCCGCCATTCAGCTTCCGAAAGAATCCAATAATGTCAGGCCCGTAATACCCTCCGAGATTCGCCAGCGAGTTGATCACCGCAATCCCCGCCGCTGCCGAAAGACCCGCCATCCGCGAAGTCGCCATCGCCCAGAAAGGCCCCACCATTGATTCCGCGCATACCAAGCCCAGCCCGACGCCAGCCACCACGACCAGAGTCGACCTCCCATAACCCGCCCCTACCAGAGCGCACGCTCCCACAAACGCAGGAACGGCCGTGTGCCAGCGCCGCTCCCCCGTACGATCCGAGCGCATCCCGACCAGCACCATCGCAACCGCCGTCACCAGGAACGGCAACGCCGACACCACGCCCGTCATGAAATAGCTCAGACCGGAGAGCGACCGGATCACGCTCGGGAGCCAAAGCGTAACTCCGTACATGGTAGTCGAGACTCCAAAATAAACCAGTGATAGCATCCAGATTCGGGGCGCTATCAGCACCTGCCAGAAACTGCCCTGCCCGCGAGCCGATTCCGCCTGCTGTTCCCGCGCCAGCCTCTCGATCAGCCAAACTCGCTCCTCGCCCCGCAGCCAGCTTGCTTCTTTCGGACTATCCGAAAGTGTCCAGAAAACAGTTGCACCAAGAATGATCGCAGGAACGCCTTCCATCAGAAACATCCATTGCCATCCCGAAAGCCCCTTGCCGCTCAGTCCCAGCAACGCCCCGGAAACCGGACTGCCTACGATGCCCGCGATCGGATTCGCCATCATGAACCACGCCACCGCCCGCGCCCGCGCGTTGGCCGGGAACCAGCGCTTCATGTAAAGGATCATGCCGGGAAAAAATCCGGCCTCCGCCGCACCTAGCAGAAAACGCATCCCGTAGAAACTAATGGGCCCGCGGATGAATATCATCAGACACGAAATCACGCCCCAGGTGACCATCAGGCCGGAAATCCATCGCCGCACGCCGAACTTTTCGAGCACCAGATTGCTGGGCAGCTGAAAGAAAAAATAGCCGGCAAAAAACATCCCCGCAGCGCGCCCATACACCCGGTCGCTGATCCCGAGAGATCCGCGCATCTGCAATACCGCGAAGCTCACGTTGATGCGGTCCAGGTAGGCAACAATGTAGAGCAAGAAGAGAAACGGCATCACCCGCCACATCAGTCGGGAAATCACGGCGGATTCCAGGCGGTCGGGAGCAGTTAGCAAGAGTAGGTTCCGGGGTGGTTCGTTAGAGCCGATCTTTAGTCGTTGTTTAGAAACGTTGTTTAGACACGTTGTTTAGAGCCGCTGTTTGAAGTCGTTGAGCGGTTCGCGAGGATTCTACGCCAAGCCGAGTTTTTGGCGAATCTCGCCCACAATTTGTTCCGGCGTCGGGCCGATCTCGACCATCACCGCCGCCTTCGGCTCTTCGAGGTCTGCGAACTGGCTGGCTAGAATTTGCTCGTTAGCGAAGTGCCCTTCTCGCGAACGCAGGCGCTGAGCGATGAGGTCTGCACTGCCTTTGAGGTAAACAAATCGGACCTCCGGTCCAACCTGGAGTTCCTGCCGGTAGCTGCGCTTCAGAGCCGAACACGCCAGCGCAACATCGCGCTTCTCCGCAATCCAGCCAGTGATCGCCGAGCGAAGCCGCTCCAACCACGGCCGCCGGTCGTCATCGCTGAGCGCGATGCCCCGCCGAATCTTCTCCACATTCACCGCCGGATGAAAGTCGTCCGCGTCCGCAAATTCCCAACCGGATCGCTCCGCCAGCAACCGCCCCACCGTTGTCTTCCCGGCACCAACGACTCCCATCACAATCACGATCATGATCGAGGATTGTAGTCTGATTATTTCTTGGCGTAGGTCTTCTGCTCGCCAGTCCGCCCGTTCGTGAGCGTGAACGACCCGTCCGCTTCCGCCGCGACCTTGAGGTATTTCCCTTCGCAATTTTCCTTCACGTTCGCAATCCGCTCGTCTGCCACGTTATGGTCGCGATCCGATTCCTCCGCGTAATGCAGCTGCCACAAGTCTTCCAGCCCCGGAGAATCATGCACGATCTGCCAGGCCGCAGGGCTCGCTCCCTTGCGCGGGCCATTATCGATCACGGCCACCCGCGGATGCAGCGCCCACACCAGCGCCTTAGGATTCGAAAGATCGGCTCCGTGATGCGTCACCAGAAAAAGATCAACTGTCCCAAGTAAGTTGTTCGGGCAAGCGATCTCCAACTCCTTCTTCTTGGTCAGGTCGCCGAGGTCCAGAAAGCGAAATTTCCCGTAAGTGATCAGCACGCCGATGGAACGGGCATTCTCGGTATTGTCGACCGCGGCGACCGGTTCGGAGCCACAATACGCATTCGCTTCCCCTTTTCCGGCCAACGGACTCGTAATGTGATCTCCCGCCGCGGCGAGCACCCGCACCTCGATGCCCTTCATGGGAAGTCCCATTCCTGGCTTGACCGCGACACGAGCATGCCCGGCGATCGCCTTCTCATAGGCGGCATAATCCGTGCGCGTAACGTCGGAGTCCTCCAGATTTGGCCCGTGGTCGATAAACGTGCCGACTTTAATCCCGTCCACCAGCTGCGGGACGCCGCCTACGTGATCGCGATGATAGTGCGTAATCAGCACATAATCGAACTGCTGGATGCCGGCCTGGTGAGCCGCAGCCAGAATCCGGTCGGCGTCGCGGCCTTCATATCCCGGCCATCCCGTGTCGATCAGCAGCGATTGTCCCGACGGGCTCACCACCAGCGTCGCCTGCCCGCCTTCCACATCGATGAAATAAATCTGCAGCGGCTTCGCGCTCGCGGCAGCCGCGCCGCAAGGCAAACTCGCACTCAACGTACACAACCACAAACCGAGAACTGCAATTCGCGCTGGACGCATCGGCGGGCACCTGGATTCAGAGATATTGCCGATTATGCCACGCCCCCGCCACATTAAGTCCTCCTTTCTGCGAACTGGCTCCACTCATCGTAAGATGTTGCGAGGCCCAATTTGGAACTCACCAGCTTGAAACTGACCAGCCTAAAATTAACTGAAGACCCTCACCGCCGCCTGAATGCGCTGACCAACGAATGGGTGCTGGTCTCACCCCATCGCGCCACCCGCCCCTGGCAGGGCGAAGTCGCCCCGCTCCTATCCGCGAAGGAGCCTAGATACGATCCGAGTTGCTACCTCTGCCCGGGAAATACCCGCGCCGGCGGGATTCGCAATCCGGACTACTCCACCACGTTCGTTTTCGACAACGATTTCGCGGCGCTGAAACCGAATGTTTCCCGAGCTCGTCTCGACGTTGACGGCAAGGGCTTGCTGGTCGCGGAAGGCGAGCCGGGCATCTGCCGCGTGATCTGTTTCTCTCCGCTTCACGATCGCACACTGGCTACGATGCCCCTCGATGAAATTGAGCTGGTTGTGCAAACCTGGGTGGAACAATTTCGAGAACTGGCTAACCTGAAAGAGATTAATCACGTCCAGATCTTCGAGAACCGCGGCACCATGATGGGCGCCAGCAACCCCCATCCCCACTGCCAGATCTGGGCCACCGCTTCTATTCCCGAAGCACCCGCCAAGGAACTGGCCGCCCAGCGCGCCTACTTGCAATCCCACGCGCACTGTCTTCTGTGTGACTACGTCGCTCTGGAAACCCGCGAGCAGGTCCGCGTGGTTTATCAGAATGACGACTTTATCGCGCTCGTGCCCTTCTGGGCGGTATGGCCATTCGAGATTCTGGTGTGTAGCCGCCGCCACTTCGGAAGCATGAACCAGTTCGAGGCCCACGAGATCCGGTCACTCAGTGAGATTTTGCAGCGCGTCACGTCCACCTACGATAAAGTCTTCCAGGTTCCCTTCCCTTACTCGATGGGTTTTCACCAGTCGCCGACGGACGGTCACGATGACCCGGGCAAAGATCATCCGGAATGGCACTTTCACGCCCATTTCTATCCCCCGCTTCTGCGCTCGGCGAGCATTCGTAAATTCATGGTCGGCTTCGAAATGCTGGGAACGCCACAGCGCGATATCACTCCTGAAACAGCGGCCGAACGCTTGCGCGAGCTTGTCAGTAAATAGTCAGCGGGGAACCGCCGCCGCCAATATCGCAGTGCTCAAAAAGAAATCGCGCAGACGAAGTATCCGTCTGCGCGAAAAATGCTGTGTCGCTGTCCGTTACGACAAACTTCGACCAGGAACGCTCACTCCACCGTCACTGTGAACGTGGCCGTACCCGCCGTCGCCGTCGATGCCGAGATCGTAACCGTCCCCGCATTGGAGCCAGTCATGTAGCTGGTTTCGGCCTCTCCGTTTGCATTGGTTACCGGTGCCGTCGCGGAGAAAGCGCCGCCCGCGCCGTTGTCACTGAAGTTTACGGTGTAGCCCGAGACGCCATTGCCGTATTGATCAGTGACCGACACGATCAGGAAATTGGGCAGCTGGGTATCGGGCTCCGCAGACTGATTATTTCCGGAAACAATTGCGATCTTGGTAGCTGTACCGGCTACCGATTTCTCACTGGCGGTGGAGGTTGCGGTTCCACTCGACGCGGTCACTGTAAGGGATTCCGCCACCGTGGGAAGCGTGTAGGTAGTTGATGCTTCCCCGGTTGAGCCAGTAATCGCCGGATTCGGTGAGAACGTGCCTCCCAAGCCGTCCGTGAAGCTGATCGAAGCCCCCACTACAATCGCTCCCGTTGAAGTCTCGGCCTTGAATACGATAGGCACCGGCAACGTCGTCCCGACAGTACCGGTCTGTTTGCCGCCTGAAACAAGTCCGATAGAAGCCACGCCTGCGGCTGCGGTTTCAGTGAAAATTGCCGGCGTGTAGCCGGAACTGCTCGCCGTGACGGTGTAGGTGCCCGCCGTAGCTGGCAAAGTGTAGCTGGACGACGCGATACCGCTGCTGTTGGTAATCGCAGGGTTAGGACTGAAAGTCCCGGTGCTGCCATCGCTGAAACTCACGCTTACGCCGGAAGCCGGGCTTCCGTTGGCGGTAGCCGCAACCGTCAGCGCTTTGAGCAGCGTACTGCCGGGCGCGGAGGTCTGGTTATTACCGCTGCTTACAGCCAAAGTCTGGACTGAAGTGGTGGCTGTTTCCGTAAAGGTTGCCGCCGTGTAGCCCGTGGCGCTGGCCGTTATGGTTTCCGTTCCTGCCGTAGACGGCAAGGTATAAGTCGTCGACGCTATGCCGTTGCTGCCCGTCATTACGGTAGGAGTGCCAAAGCTGCCTCCAGTGCCGCCACTGAACGTAACGGTTACGCCCGAAACGGGTGTCCCGTTACTCGTGGCCTCCACGGTCAGCGCAGTGGGCAGGGTTGAGCTGGGCGCGCCGGACTGATTATTTCCAGCGGTCGCGGTCAGAGTCAACACTGCCGCGGTCGCCGTCTCAGTAAAGGTTGCCGCCGGGTAGCCCTTAGCGTTGGCCGTAACCGTGTAAGTCCCCGCCGTCGACGGCAGAGTATATGTCGTCGACGCCAGACCGTTGCTGCCCGTAATCACCGTAGGCGTGCCGAAGCTCCCAGTCCCAGTGAACGTAACGCTCACGCCCGAAACGGGCGTCCCGTTACTGGTGGCTTCCACCGTCAGCGCGGTCGGAAGGGTGGATCCAGTCGAGCCCGTCTGATTGTTTCCAGTGGTCGCCGTCAGAGCCAACACTGCCGAAGACGCCGTCTCAGTAAAGGTTGCCGCCGGATAGCCACTGGCGTTGGCAGTGATGGTCACCGTTCCAGCCGTCAACGGCAAAGTGTAAGTCGTCGATGCCTGGCCGTTGCTACCCGTGGTGACTGTAGAACTGCCAAAGCTGCCTCCGGTACCGCCGCTGAACGCAACGGTCACGCCAGAGACGGGAACTCCGTTATTGGTAGCCTCCACGGTCAAAGCCGTCGGAAGCGTGCTGCCCGTCGCTCCCGTTTGATTGTTTCCGGCGGTTGCGGTGAGAGAGAGGACCGTTGCCGCTGTCTCCGTGAAAGTCGCGGAGGTGTAGCCGAGAATGCCGGCCGTGACCGACATTGTCTGAGCCGTCACCGGCAGAGTGAAGGTGGTTGACGCGACGCCGCTGCTGTTTGTGATTGCCGGGTTGGGACTGAAAGTTCCCTTCTTGCCGTCGACGAAGCTCACACTCGCCCCAGCGACTGGAACGCCTGCGTTCGTCGCCTTCACGCTCAAGGCGACCGGCAGCGCGCTGCCCGGAGTACCCGTCTGGTTGTTGCCGCCGGTCACAGTGACGACCTTAGCCGCATTCGCGGTTTCGGTGAAGGTTGCCGCCGTATACCCTTTGGCACTGGCAGTAATGGTGATGGTACCCATCGTAGCGGGCAACGTATAAGTGGTCGACGCCAGGCCGTTGCTGCCCGTAGTCACCGTTGGGGTTCCGAAGGTCCCTCCGCCGCTGGTAGCAAACGTAACGCTCACGCCAGAGACGGGTTTCCCGTTACTGATGGCTTCGACCGTCAGTGCAGTCGGAAGGGTGGTGCTGATGTAGCCAGACTGGTTGTTTCCAGCAGTCACCGTCAGCGCCGGTAATGCCGCCGTCTCGGTGAAAGTTGCCGCCGAATAGCCAGTCGCACTCGCTGTGATCGTCACGGCTCCGACCGTGGCGGGCAAAGTATAGGTCGTCGAAGCCAGACCGTTGCTGCCCGTGGTCACGGTTGGAGTGCCGAAGCTGCCGCCAGTGCCGCCAGTGAACGTAACCGTCACGCCAGAAACGGGATTTCCGTTACTCGTGGCTTCCACCGTCAGGGCGGTCGGAAGGGTGGATCCAGTCGAGCCGGTCTGGTTGTTTCCGGCAGTCGCGGTCAGAGTCAAGACTGGTGCGGTGGCCGTCTCCGTGAAGGTTGCATTGGTGTAGCCAACGACGCCCGCTGTGACCGTCAAAGTCTCCGCGGTTTGCGGCAGAGTAAGACTGGTCGACGCGATTCCACTGCTGTTGGTGATCGCCGGGTTGGGACTGAAAGTTCCCTTCTTACCGTCGATGAAGCTCACACTCAAGCCGGCGACCGGGACGCCACTGCTCGTGGCCTCAACCGTCAAGGGCGTCGGCAGCGTTGTACCCAGGGTCCCCGTTTGATTGTTGCCGCCGGTCACAGTAAGGGTCTTAGCTGCAGCCACGGCTGTCTCGGTAAACGTTGCCGCGGTGTAGCCAGTGGCGCTGGCTGTGACCGTATAGGTCCCCGCCGTAGCCGGCAGAGTATAAGTGGTCGAAGCCAGTCCGTTGCTGCCCGTGGTCACGGTCGGAGTGCCGAACGTTCCTGCGGTGCCAGTGAACGTCACGGTCACACCAGAAACCGGGCTGCCGTTGCTCATGGCCTCCACGGTCAAGGCCGTCGGAAGAGTCGTGCTGACCGTCCCAGACTGATTGTTTCCCGCATTCACCGTCAGAATTTTTGATGTGGCGGTCGCCGTCTCAGTAAACGCTGCGGTCGTATAACCCGCGGCGCTTCCCGTGACAGTGTATGTGCCCGCTGTGGTCGGCAGAGTGTAGGAGGTGGTCGCAACACCGCTGCTGTTGGTGATCGCCGTGGTTGGGTTGAAAACTCCGGTACTGCCGTCGGCGAAAGTCACGCTTACGCCAGCGACCGGGACCCCTTTGTTCGTGGCAGTCACGCCTAATGCCGTGGGCAGAACAGTCCCGGCAGTGCCACTCTGATTATTACCGCTGCTCGCAGTAAGAACGGAGTTCTGCACCAGGTACCAGGGCGTGGTCGTGTCGTCGGTCTTCAGGAATTGCAGCAATGCAGTGGCAACCTTGAGCTGCCCGTATTCAGACGAAGGATGCGTACCATCTGCGGAGAAATCCGCGCAATCCCACACCAGTCCATCCTTGCGGCCCAGCATGCCGTTCGACCAGTAGTACGGTCCCCATGACATCCACGGCGCCACGACCGGGCCCAACGTCGGGTTGTAGTTCAAATTAGCGTTGCCATTGAGCTGGTCCGCAATTGCCCACTTCACCGCGAATCCAACTTCGTACGAGTATGGCTCCGGGTTATCAGGATTACCCACGCCATTGGAGTACCCGCCATATACCCGCGACGAAAAGTAAACCATCTTCAAGTTCGGGAACAGCTTGTACATGGTCTGCATCATGTTCTCGTATTCCGACTGCAGCGCGGCGATGTCGGTGGGAAATATTCCCGAGTTGATTCCGTCCGTATCTTCAAGCCAGATCACAACTACCTGTTGCGGAGTCACGCCGTTTTGCGGCAGGTAATTATTCATGACCGTGGCCCAGTAGGGCGAAGTCTGGTCTTCGTAGTCGAACGGCGTGCCACCGCCCTGCGCGCCATTGACGATCACCAGACTAGGGTTCTTGGTGGGATCGGCATACGCGATGGGCAGGAAGCGGTTGAACTCGTTCTGCGCCGTCGATTCGCCAATTGCCAGCATCACGTACTGCCCGGTCGGACTAGGATTGCCTGCGGAATCGAGAGGCTGAATCCCCTGCGCCAGAGTTACGCCGTAGGCGTCCTGCGCCGCCGGCCGCACGTTGCTGCCGTTGGGATACAAGCCTCCCTCGGAGCCTTGATACGTTCCCGTGCCCAGATCGGTCAGCGCGACCTCTGGCGTTTCGGTACCGACAACGTCGAAAGAAATGTTGTTGCAGCTGTCGCCCAGATTGGCGAAGACACCAATCGACATCGTGGAAGTGGCGGTGGCCTCGGAGCTCGTATCCGTTACCTTCACCGTGAAGGTGTAATTTTCCGCCGTCACGGACGACGCCACAGTGCCACTAATCACGCCGGCACTGGAAAGCGTCAATCCAGAAGGGAGCGTCGAGCCGGAATTTAAAGCCCATGTATATGAGCCCGATCCGCCAGAGGCGGCCAGAGTAGCCTCATAAGCGGCAGTCTGTGTAGCCTGCGGCAGGGTTGCAAACGTAGTAATGGACAGCGCAGTCGGCGCGATTCCGTTGCCGCTGAGGCTGACTCCGTTGTCGGGCACGCTGGCGTAAGTAAGATCCAGGGCTCCGGTTTCAGACGTTATTTCACTGGGCGTGTAATAGACGGTTATCGGCAGCGTGCCACCGGCCGGAATGGCATATGGCAGGACCACCGTGTTCGTCGTGAAATCCGGCGGCGACAGCGTAATGGCAGTCAAGCTGAGTACGCTGGTGCCGCTGTTAGTGATAGTGACGGTTTGTCCCGCGCTCGTACTGCCCAGTTTCTGGTTCGGATAGTTGAATGATGTCTGGTTTACGCTCGACGCGGCCGTGCTCACGATTCCCGTGCCCGTGATCGGCAAATCCACCTGGGTGCCGTCACTCATATTCAGTTCGAAGTTGCAGCTATAGGCTTGCGCAACAGTGGGCTCAAAGTAGATCGAATAATGCGTGAGGTTCTGGGTGTTGCCGAATGAAAATGGAGCCACTCCCGAAGAAATTCCAAAGCCGGCGCAGCTAAAAGCCATGCTCTCAATCGTGATGCCGCCACCCGAGATGTTGGTGACCGTAAACACCTTCGCCCCAGAAGCTATGCCGAGGTATTGGTTTCCGAAATCGAGCGAAGTCGGCGAGGCCGAGAGGTCCTGTGCGGCTGCGGAAACGACCGCAGTCAGACTCAGCAAAAGGCAAGCGACAATTAGAGTCAGGAGTTGGCGTGTCTGTGTTTTCATAATCCTCTCGTGATGGGGAGCCTGGGTGTGTGCTTCTACCGATTGGGAATCGCTTGCCGTGTATTAGGAGGCATGCCCCGCAAAACGGCTGACGAAGGGGAGTTGAAACCATTCTGGATTCCACCGGTCCCCGCGTCAAGGATGAAAGTTCTTGCACACTAAGGGCGGCGAATGAGGGTTTGTGAGGGAAGACTTGCGAGACCGGACAGCCTTGAAAGGGCGCGGCTTCGAGCCGCGCTGTAAATCAGATCAAAAATCAACTGCGGCGTTAAGTCGCTGAGGGGGCGAAGGTTCCCGAGCCCTAGGCCTGAAACTCCCATCCTTCTTCTTTCATCTTGCGGTTCGTCCAGTGCTGTAGCTGTTCGAATAGTGCAGGTTCGATCACGGCAAAGCGGATGCCGACTCGTCCTTCCTCGCCCACCCACATCAGCCGGGCCTTGGCCTGGAAGAGAATTTCACTATCCGGCAGAACGAAGCTCACATCGAGCAGTCCCGCGAAACGCAGCGGCTCTTTCAGCCCGTCCAGCCCCATGCCGCCGGTGCTCAGATTAACGCCCCGCACTTGGATTTCCTCTCCTTGCGAGTTTCTGACGGTGACCGGAATTTCAACCCGAGTGCGGAAAAATTTCTGTTGCTCGTTGCTGATAAAGCCCAACGTTGCTGTGGTTTCTCCCGGAGCGAAGCTGATGTTGTATTCCTTGAGCTTGCGGCTCAAAGTGCGGCGTGAGATGCCTAATTGCTCGGCTGCCAGCGTGCGCTGGCCGCCGGTGCGCTCCAGCGCCTTGATAATCATCTGCTCTTCCATGCTGTCCAGATTGCTCACCGGCATCGACGCAGTCTGGCGTAGCGCGGCCGGTTCCCCCGTCAGCGCGGCGTTGAGTCGGGAAAAATCAATTTCCGCGCCGGAAGATTCCATTGCCATCTTGGCCACCAGATTTCGCAGTTCGCGAATATTCCCAGGCCAGGGGTGCGAAAGCAGCGCAGAAATCGCCTGCGTGGAGAAATTCTTACTCGGCGCTTTCAGCCGCAGAAAATGTTCCGCCAGGGCCACGATGTCTTCCGGACGCTCGCGCAGCGGAGGCACACGCAGATGGAATTGTCCCAGACGATGAAACAGATCCTGCCGGAAGCGCCCCTCGTTGACCGCAGATTCCAAGTCCTGATTCGTGGCGGCAACAATTCGAACATCAACCTTGATCTTGCGGTGCCCGCCCAAGCGATAGAACGGCTGGCCATCCAGCACCCGCAGCAGTTTCACCTGCGTCTGCAATTGCAGTTCGCCGATCTCATCCAGGAAAAGTGTGCCCTTGTCGGCCATCTCGAACAACCCGGGCTTGGACGCGTCGGCGCCGCTGAACGCGCCTTTTTCGTATCCGAATAATTCGCTCTCCACCAGATTCTCCGGCAGCGCGGCGCAGTTGATGTCGACCCAGGGGCGGCTGCGGCGATCGGAAGAGTCATGAATCGTGCGCGCAATCAGTTCCTTGCCCGTACCCGTTTCGCCCGTGATCAGCACCGTTTCCGTATGCCCCGCCACCCGGTCCACCAGCGTCATGAACTTGTGCATCACCGGGCTGGCCAGAATGAACTGGGTGTCATCGATTTTGCGGCAAATCACTCCCGGCGCGGCTGCGACCGGAGC